>JAEZKY010000157.1 GCA_023435985.1 Bacillota bacterium
ATGGTGCTATTGGAATGGGGCTTTCATTAATGGTAATGAGTCTTTCAATGAAGTTTTCAAATGGTTCTTTTACTGCATCAATTATTTGTGTTGTTGCGTTAACTGTTTATATTGCATTCTTTTCAGCTACCTGGGGCCCAGTAATGTGGGTTATGATAGGGGAGGTATTCCCATTAAACATTCGTGGTTTAGGAAACTCTTTTAGTAGTGTTATTAATTGGACTGCAAATATGATGGTATCGCTGACATTCCCAACATTGCTGAACTATTTTGGAACTGGAAGTTTATTTATAGGTTATGGTGTTGTTTGTTTCATTTCAATATGGTTTGTTTATTCAAAAGTGTTTGAAACACGTAATCGTTCTCTTGAAGAAATTGAAGCTACTCTTCGAGCACGTTCTGGTAAAAAGAATCAACAAGATGCATATAACGTATTAAATATTCCTAATAAAGTTGAGGGATAAATACTTGAAGTTTATTTGATTAGTTTATAAAATAATGTATATAATAAAAAGGACATGTTATCTAAACATGTCTTTTTTGTATAATATGAAAGCGACAAGTCCACATATTCCTATAGTTAGTCCCATGACAATTGAAAATGCATGAGGATTTTCTGGTGATAAAGGTAATGCAATATTCATTCCAAAGATTCCGCCAATTATTGTTGGTATGGCCATAAGTATTGTAACTGAAGCTAAAACTTTCATTACTATGTTCAAATTATTAGATATTACGGAAGCAAAGAAATCCATTGTACTAGCCAATATATTGCTGTAAATTTCAGTCATCTCTATAGCTTGTTTATTTTCAATAATAACGTCTTCTAATACATCTTTATCTTCTTCATATTTTTGTACTAAATCAAGCTTTAACATTTTCTCTAATGTTATTTCATTTGCTTTTAATGAGGTAGAAAAATAAACAAGAGATTTTTCTAAAGAATGTAATTGAATTAGCTCTCTATTTTTCATTGACTTATGAAGTCTTTTTTCTATCATTAAACTCTTTTTATCAATTTGACGTAAATATAGCAAATAGTAAGTAGAGATTCTATTCAAAATTTGTAATGTAAATCTTGATTTTTTAAAAGTATAAAATGATTTAATTTTATTGTTAGCAAAATCAGTCAATACTTTACTGTTTTTTAAACAAACAGTTATCAATTGCCTATCAGTATGTATTATAGCCAATGGATATGTATCATATGTAAGTGAGTTATCTTCCATCTCAGTGAAAGGAATATCGACTATTATTAATAATGAATCATCTTCAATATCAATACGTGAAGTTTCCTCATCATCTAGGGCTGCTTTTAAAAGTTCAAGCGTAACACCTGTTTTCTTTGATACTAGTATCAACTCATCATCAGATGGAGCGATTATATTTATCCAAGATCCATTTTCGATGGTATCTATTAGTTTTAAGGTAGAGTTGGATTCACTTTCACTTTTATAAATTTGAATCAATTTGCAACACCTCCTAAGTAGCTCAATTAATATTATACTATTATAAGAAACTTTGTAAACATATAAGACTTTTAATTATACTTTACAGAAGGCTTTTCTTATTGTTAACTTTGAGTGTTTATAAAAATATAGAAGATAATTAATATTTTAGGATATGACTTTGTATTAAATCTATTTTACAAGGGAATAATTGTAAGTAGATTACAACTCAAAGGGGGAAAATAAATGAAGGATATAAATAAATCATGTTTTATGTGCGGAACAAGTGATTGTGATGGTATAATAATAAATGGAGAAAAGATTTGCAAAGCATGTGAAGAAAAAATTGTAAGGACAACCATAACTGATTCTGATTATGATGTCTACAAGGATGAACTCAAGGTAATTCTATTTAATGAACATGTTAAGGTACAATTGAAAAAGGAATAGGTTAGTATGCTTGTCTATTGCTTTTATATGTGCCTAAAGAGTAAAGCTTTTATATAAATAGTATTTAAGGTAGGGATTTAATGATGAAAAACGGTTTATTTATAGTTTTTGAAGGTGGAGAGGGTACCGGAAAAACAACAGCAATTGATGAAATATATAAGTGGATTATTAGTAATAATCTTAAGTGTATAAAAACTAGAGAACCCGGCGGAATTAAAATATCAGAGCAAATAAGACAAGTTATCTTAAGTAAAGAAAATGAGTTAATGGATGGCAGAACAGAAGCATTACTTTATGCTGCGGCAAGAAGGCAGCATCTTGTAGAGAAAGTAATACCGGCATTAGATGAAGGGATAATTGTTCTGTGTGACAGATTCATAGATTCCTCGCTTGCATATCAGGGATATGCAAGGAATTTAGGAATTCAAGAAGTTATGAGTATAAATGAATTTGCAATTGGAAAATATATGCCTGATGTATCAATATTATTTGATCTTGATCCTAAAATTGGATTAAATAGGATTAATAATAGTGATTCTAGGGAAATCAATAGATTAGATTTGGAAAAGTTAGATTTTCATGAAAAGGTTAGAGAAGGATATAATATTATCTATGAAAATAATAAAGAGAGAATTATAAAAATAGATGCAAGTGTATCAAAGGAAAATGTGGTAAAGCAAATTAAGCATATATTAAAACCTAAAATATGGACAAATATAAACTAAATAATAAAATACATTTGATTTGTGGTAAAATAGTAGTTAGTAAGTTATTATTATTTGAGGGTGGTAATTATAATGAAACTGATAATTGCAATTGTTCAAGATGAAGATTCAAGAAATGTTATAGAGGCATTAACAGAAGAAAACTATAGGGTTACCAAGTTAGCAACTACTGGGGGCTTTTTAAAGTCTGGTAATACTACACTAATGGTAGGAATTGAAGAGGAAAGAGTTCAGGCTGTTATCGCTGTGATTAAGAAAATATGCAAAGAAAGAAAAGAAACGTTGGTTACACAAACTACTTTAGGAGGAAGTGAAGGCGGATATATGCAGCAGTATCCTGTGCAAATTAATGTTGGAGGAGCAACTATATTTGTAATTGATGTTGATCAATTTGTAAAAATATGATTTCAAGGAGAGGTAAGCATTGAGAAAAATAATTGGCCATAAGGAAATTATCGACAGCATAAATAATAGAAAATTAAATGACTCATTTTCTCATGCAAATTTAATAGTTGGAAATGACGGAATCGGGAAAAGCATAATAGCTAGATACCTTTCAAATGAAATCATAAGGAGCAAAGATGATGCAGAGAGTGTTGATATTGTAAAGTATATACCTTCATCCACTTCATTTGGAGTTGATGATGTAAGAAAAATAATAGATGAAGTTAGTAAAAAGCCATATGAAGGTGATAAAAAGGTATTAATATTATATAGATGCGACAAACTAACAGTTCAAGCACAAAATGCATTACTTAAGACAATCGAGGAACCTCCAAATGGGGTGTATTTAATATTGCTCAGTGATTCATTGGAAATAATATTAGATACCATTAAATCTCGTTGTCAAATATATAAGTTAACACCATTAAATAAGAAAGAAATTTCAATATACATCGAAGATAAATATATAGATATACCTTCAGAAGATAAAAAATCCGCATTGGCTTATAGTGCAGGAGTACCAGGAAATGTAGATAAGTTTATAAGTGACCAGAACTTAAAGAATTTAAGAAATACGTGCATAGAATTATTTGAAGACATTTTAAAAAGAGAACAAAGTTTTGTATTAAAATATGAAGAGTTATTAAGTGATTCAAAAAATGACAGATTTGAATTATTAAATATACTTCTGTCATATATAAGAGATATTATGCTTTTTAAAGAACTTAACAATAGCGAGCTTATTGTTAATTTTGATAAGATGGATAAGATGAAAGATATAGCAAGGGGAATGTCTTATAAAAAATTAAATAGTATGTTAGAATACATAACAGAAGCTAGAATAAATTTTAATAGTAATACAAACTATTCAATGACCATAAGTGTTCTTCTTATGGGATTTGCGGAGGTATAATTAATGATAAATGTTATAGGAGTAAGATTTAAGAAAGCAGGAAAGATATATTATTTTAGTCCATCGGAATTACCTGTAAAAAAAGGTGATTATGTAATAGTAGAAACGGCTAGAGGAATAGAGTTTGGTGAATGTGTTATAGGAATTAAAGAAATAAAAGAGGAAGATATAGTATCACCATTAAAAAATGTTATTAGAATTGCGGACGAGAATGATATTAACAAACATAAAGAAAATAAGGATAAAGAACAAGAAGCATTGGATATATGTTTAGTAAAGATTCAAGAACATAAATTAGATATGAAACTAATTGATGTAGAATATACATTTGATAATCATAAAGTTATATTTTATTTTACAGCAGATGGCAGAGTTGATTTTAGAGAACTTGTTAAGGATTTAGCTACTATATTTAAGACTAGAATAGAGCTAAGGCAAATAGGTGTGAGGGATGAAGCTAAGATGGTTGGCGGTCTTGGACCATGTGGAAGATCAATGTGCTGTTCTACATTTTTAGGAGACTTTGCTTCAGTATCTATAAAAATGGCCAAGGAACAAAATCTTTCATTAAATCCAACTAAAATATCAGGTATATGTGGAAGATTAATGTGTTGCTTAAATTACGAACAAACGACATATGAGGGCATAAGAAAGAGATTGCCTAAAGCTGGTTCTATTGTTAAGACTGAGTTTGGAAATGGAGAAGTTATTAGTAATTCAATAGTTAAGGAAATCGTTAAAGTACGTATTAGAAAAGGTGACGAGGACATTGTCGAAGAGTTTAAAATAACAGATGTAGAACTTGTGTCGGGAAAATACGAAGATACAATTGATGAAAATAATATAAAGTTAATAGTAGAATCAGAAGAAGACAGGACATTAATAAAGAATCTTATTAATGAGAAATAGGAGGAATTTCTATGAAATCTGTTATTAAGATTTGTAATATGGAATCACACCAAGATGCCAATATAATTCAGGAAGCTATTGTTAATAATTCAGGGGTAATTGCTATAGAAATAGCATTAGGAAAGAAAGAAATAACAGTGATATATAATGAAACTTTTTTAGACATTGAGAATATTGTAAATTCAATAGAGGATTTGGGATATATAGTAATCTAAGTTTAAATCATCAATCATAATTAAAAATACGCCGGGCTAAGACACAAAATACTTTAAAAACATTAGAATACATGTTAAAATGTAAGAGGTTAATTACCGCAATTTATTAGGAGGTGTTCTAGATGGCATTTGTAATTAATGATTCATGCGTTAGTTGTGGAGCATGTGCTGGAGAATGTCCAGTTAGCGCTATAACTCAAGGAGATGCTCAATACGTTATCGATGCAGATACTTGTATTGATTGTGGAAACTGTGCTAATGTTTGCCCAGTAGGAGCTCCAAACCAAGAATAATAGAAGAGAGATCGTCTTTAGACGATCTTTTTTTATTTAGGAAATTATATTGCAATGAATTCTTTTAGTTGCTAGGTGGCGTTAGCAATATACATTCAGATTCGTAATTTAAGTCTAAAGCTGAAATATCTAACACATTTGATTTGATTTTTTTTACATGTTTCATGGATATAATAAAATTTTTAGGATCATCTAGATACAAAGATGTTTTATTAGTTTTATACTGCATAGGAATTATGTATTTAGGAGAAATCAATTTACACAGTTTTGCAGCTTCAAAACCGTTCAATGTAAAATGTCCACCAATGGGAACAAGTAAAATATCAATATTTTTCAATTTTTCTAGAATTAATGAAGAAGGTATATGCCCTAAATGTCCTAAATGGCATATAGAATATTTATCACTCCTAAATGTATAAATAATATTCGGACCTCTTTTTAATCCATTACATTTATCATGAAATGAGTTAAATCCTTCTAATTTAAAAAAGCTCATATCAACAACTCCGATTTCATTAATAACCTTAGTTAGACTATTATAATTATTTAATGAGGAACTATCAAAATGATTATGACTAAGAGTTATTAAGTCACATTTAGGAAAATTATTATCATATCCAAGACTGCTATCAAATGGATCAATCAGAATTCGCTTGCCGGTAGATGTTTTTATAAGAAAACATGAATGTCCATACCAAATTATTTGCATAAAGAGCCTCCATAGATTACATTGAAATATTAATAATTATTAACATATACAATTAGAAATAATCATAATCTATATTAATACTTTAAAAAGAAAAAGAAATGTAGTATAATTATAAAAAGTCAAAGTAAGTCAAAAACAAATATTAAAAAAAGGTTTAAGCAGGTGATGTTATGGCAAGACTTTCAGATATAATAGAAGACTTCATAAAGCAAATGTTTAATGAAAATCGAGATAATGTAATTTTTATACAAAGAAATGAGCTGGCAGATCAATTTAGGTGTGCACCATCTCAAATCAATTATGTATTAACTACTAGATTTACTTACGAAAGAGGGTACTTAATCGAAAGTAAAAGAGGCGGCGGTGGCCATATTGCTATTAAGCAGCTAGAATATGATGATTCTAATAAAAGAGAAGAGATGATAAATCAAAGCATAGGGGATACAATAACATATCATAATGCAAATGCTCTGCTTAATCATTTGTTAGAATCTGGAGTTATTGAAGAGCGAGAATGTGAAATAATGAAAATGGCAATAAATGATAGAAGTTTAACTTCAGCAGAAAATAAAAATAAGGTACGAGCTGATATTTTAAAGGCAATGATTATGATAATTTTATCTTAAAGGTGGGGATATATATGTTATGTGAAAAATGTAAAAAAAATGAAGCAAAGATAAACTTAATTACAGTAATGAATGGGCAAAAGCATGAAATTTGGCTATGTGAAAATTGCGCAAAAGACATAGCTAATATTCCATTCTTTAGCCCTATTATGCAAAATATAAATTTTCCATTTCAGGGAGTTCTGTCGGAGCTATTGACTAATGCAGATAGTAATAAAGCTAATGTTGATAATAATAAAGTAAAAGAAATTGCTTGTTCTAGTTGTGGATTAACCTATGAGGAGTTCAAAAAAACAGGAAGATTGGGCTGCCCTGAGTGTTATGAAGAATTTAAGGTTGTGCTTGAACCAAGAATAAAGAGTTTACAAGCCGGAGTAAAACATGTAGGAAAAATGCCTAAAGTTAAAGGAAAAGAATTAGTTCAAAAGCGAAAACTTAAAGATTTAAAAGAAGAAATGCAAAAATTGATAATTGATGAAGAATATGAAAGAGCAGCAATTGTGAGAGATGAAATAAAGAAATTAGAATTATATATTTTAGAAAATAATGTTAAAGAAACAATAAATACTAAGGAGGGAAGTTGCGATGAATAACTGGATTCATAAAAGTGAAGGCAGTGAAATAGTGCTGAAAAGTAAAATATTATTATCTAGAAATTTTAGCAATTTGCCTTTCCCCAATAAGTTGAATTATATAAAAGGGCGAGAAAATGGGAAAAATATATATAATTCGCTCAAAGATGAACTAACTGATGAAGAAATTACATTATATGAAATTTGGAATACAAAAGAAGAATTAAGTAAACAATATTTAGAAAAGGATCTAATAAGTGAAGAACTTCTAAAGAATTCAGATAAAGGGGCATTCATATTAAATGATAAAGAGACTTTTAGTATCATGATAAATGAAAAAGATCATATTAGCCTTCAATGTGTAAGTGAAGGTTTAAATTTAGAAGAAGCCTTTAACAAAGCTACAGATATCGACGATAAAATAGAGAAAAACTTCGATTATGCATTTGATGAAACTTTAGGATATTTAACATCATCGCCAGAAAGTATAGGAACTGGATTGAAAGCTTCTGTAGTCTTACATCTGCCTGCACTTACCATGAGCGAGGAAATTAAAAATATTTCAAAAAATCTCAGCAAAATTGGTATAGGCATCAAAGGCCTTCATTTAGAAGGTACAAAAGTTTATGGAAATTTATATAGAATATTCAATAAAATATCATTAGGATTAACAGAAGATAATATAATAAATAAATTAAAAGAGGCAATATTAAATACGATAGCAGAAGAAAATAAATTCAGAGAGATATTACTTAATAAATGTAGGCATGAATTAGAAGATAGAGTATATAGAGCATATGGAGTTTTAAAATATGCAGTTCTATTGGAGTATAAAGAAACAGTCGAGTTACTATCTAATCTTAGATTGGGAGCAGAATTGGCAATAATAGACGTTGAATTAAGAAAAATAGATAATTTGTTTATACTTGTAAGCAATTCGTCGTTGCAAAATTATTTTGGTAGAACTTTAGATGATAAAGAGAGTAAATATGAAAGAGCAAAACTTGTAAAAGAAATATTGACATAAGGAAAAGATGGGAGGTTTGAAAAGTATGGAATACAATAAATTAACGGAAAGGGCACAAGTAGTAATTTTAGAAGCTGAAAGTGAATCGGAAAAATTTAAACATGGTTATGTTGGGACAGAGCATGTATTGATAGGTATTTTAAAAGAAGACGGATACTCAGCTAAATTGTTAAAGAAATATGGGGTTAATAGTGAAAATATTAGAGCGATGATACAGAGATACTTAGGTTATGGTGATATAAAGAAAACAGATGAGAATATTCTATTAACTCCTAGAACAAAGAGATTAATTGATGAAAGCTTTGCAGCAGCTAAAAAGCTAAATCACAAATATGTTAGTCCAGAGCACATTTTGTTAGCATTGCTTAATCAAGAAGAAGGAATGGCGTATACTATATTAAAAAGTTTGAGCCTTAATTTTGCTATTATAAGTGAAGAATTATTAGCATTTTTATCAGGAAATTATGAAGATAAAGTTAGTGATAAAAATACAGCAGAAAATAAAAAAGTGGCTACTCCTATGCTTGATAAATATGGCAGAGACTTAACAAGCTTATCTAAAGAGCAGGGATTAGATCCTGTAATAGGAAGAGATAATGAAACTCAGAGACTACTAGAAATACTTTGTAGAAGAATTAAAAATAATCCATGCTTAATTGGTGAGCCAGGGGTTGGTAAAACCGCAGTAGTTGAAGGATTAGCTCAAAGAATAGTCGAGGGAAATATTCCAGAGATACTTAAAAGTAAGAGAGTTATTTCTTTAGATTTAACATCTATGATTGCAGGTGCGAAATATAGAGGAGAATTTGAAGAAAGATTAAAAAAGACTATGGAGGAAATTGTTAAAGATAAAGATATAATTATCTTTATTGATGAAATTCATACAATAATAGGAGCCGGTGGTGCAGAAGGCGCAATTGATGCATCAAACATATTAAAGCCAGCTTTGGCCAGAGGAGAAATTCAATGTATTGGAGCAACAACCATTGATGAATATAGAAAATATATTGAAAAAGATTCTGCACTGGAAAGAAGATTTCAACCAATAAATGTAGGTGAACCATCTAAAGAAGAAACTTTAGAAATATTAAAAGGGTTAAGAGATAAATATGAGGCACATCATAGAGTCGAGATTACAGATGAGGCATTAAAAGCATCTGTAAATCTATCAGATAGATACATTACAGATAGATTCATGCCGGATAAAGCTATTGATTTGATAGATGAAGGTGCTGCAAAAGTCAGAATACAGAGTTTAACAACGCCGCCAGATTTAAAAGATCTAGAAGAAAAGATTGAGAATATAGGCAAAGAAAAAGAAGAGGCTATATGAGTTCAAGATTTTGAAAGAGCTGCGAAACTAAGGGATCAAGAGAGATCTTTAAAAGATCAATTAAATAATAAGAAGGATAATTGGGATACTCAAAATTCAATCAATACGCTAATAGTAGATGCAGAAGATATAGCAAGTGTGGTATCATCTTGGACTAAAATCCCAATTCAGAAATTGACAGAATCAGAAAGTGAGAGGCTGCTAAACTTAGAAGATATATTGCATAGAAGAGTTATAGGTCAAAACGAAGCAGTAAAATCTATAGCAAGAGCCGTGAGAAGAGCAAGAGTTGGAATAAAAGATCCGAATAGGCCAATAGGAAGCTTTATATTTTTAGGACCAACTGGAGTTGGGAAAACAGAACTTTCAAAAGCACTTGCAGAGGCTATGTTTGGTGATGAAAATAGTATCATAAGAGTTGATATGTCAGAATATATGGAAAGTCACTCGGTGGCTAGGTTAATAGGATCTCCTCCAGGATATGTAGGATACGAAGAAGGAGGACAGCTTACTGAAGCAGTTAGAAGAAAGCCTTATTCAATAGTTCTATTAGATGAAATTGAAAAAGCTAATCCTGAAGTATTTAATATATTACTACAAATTATGGAGGACGGAAGGCTTACTGACGGCAAAGGAAAGATAGTGAATTTTAAGAATACAATCATTATAATGACTTCAAATGTTGGCGCACATCAGATTAAGAAGCAGAAAAGTATAGGGTTTAGTAGCAATAATGATTCGAGTAATGAAACAGAATATGAGAAGATGAAGGAAAACATATTAGGAGAATTAAAGCAAAAATTTAGACCGGAATTCTTAAATAGAATAGATGATACAATAGTATTCCATAAATTAAGTGATGAAGATTTAAATCAAATTATAGACTTAATGCTTGCATCAATAAGAAAAAGACTTGAAAGCAGAGAAATTTATTTGAATTTTGAAGAAAATAGCAAGAAATTTTTATTGAATAAAGGAATTGATTTAGATTATGGAGCAAGACCTTTAAGAAGACTTATTATAAAAGAAGTAGAAGATAGATTAAGTGAAGAAATTTTACAAGGAAATATACGAATTGGAGACAGAGTAGGAGTAAGTGAATTAGAAAACAAACTTGTCTTTAAAAAATTAACTGAGAATAATTTAGAAATGAATAGAAGTTAACCTTAGGCTTAATGGACTGTTTCAAAAGCGATATGCATTGAAATGGTCCATCTTGCTAAATAGGATTTTAAGTATGGCTAAATAAAAGTGAATATTAACAAATTAGTTGTAAAATATATTGAGGATTGAAGAAAATGAATATGAGTAAATAACAACAGCCATTGCAGACGGAACTATTACATTATTAAATGCTGAAAAATATATATTAAAAAAGAATTAATAAAATAAACAATGGAAATTGACAATAAATAAGAGAGACTTTAATCGATATTTGGTATATAAAAAAATAATTTAGAGGCGGATATTCGCCTCTAAATTATTTACCTAAAGATTTTAAAATAGCAGGTGTGTCAAAACCAATAACTATATTATTATCTAAAACTGGAACTCCCATTTGATTAGATTTTTTCATCATTTCTTTAATTATGTAAGGATCAAAAAGAAGATGTGGTTAAGATATTTAGAATAATATAAGTTCTAGAAAAGTAGTTATAAAAAGTTAATAATTTAAGTTTAAAGTCTGATAAAATTATTGAACGGATTGGTGTGTTATAATAAAGTTAAGAAGTTTTTTGGAAATAATATTATTTAATATAGAGCATATACTTCATTAATTAGCTTATAAAACAGTATGGATGAGATTAGTTTAAAATATGGCAAGGGAGATATTTATGAAAAAGAAAACATTATATAGATGTTCAAATTGTGGTTTTGAAAGCATAAAGTGGCTTGGAAAATGTCCTATGTGTAATAGCTGGAGCACATTAGAAGAAGTTACAGTTGAAACAAATAATACAGGAACTAAGGTAAGGCAAGGAGCTAAAAAAACAATAAAAAAGCTTTCAGAAGTAGTGTCAAATAAAAGTGATAGAATAATTACAGGAATAAATGAATTTGACAGAGTTATGGGCGGAGGGATTGTAAAGGACTCGATTTCAATCATAACAGCTAGACCTGGAGCAGGAAAATCTACATTATTGCTTCAAATTTCAGATGCTGTGGCTCAGAAAGGGTATAAGGTAATTTATGCGTCAGGGGAAGAAAGTGATAGTCAAATAAAAAATAGAGCTGATAGAATTTTAGATAAAATTAATGAAAATATATGGGTACTACAAGAAACAAGTCTCGATAATGTTTTAGATGCAGTTGATGAAATAGATCCAGATATATTAATTATTGATAGTATTCAGACATTTACTATGGAAGCTTCGCTGCCAGCAAGAGCAGGGTCACCTACACAGACTATGGAGTGTGCCAATGCATTGCTTCAAATTGCTAAAAATGAGAAGAGACCACGAGCGGTTATTATAGTAGGACAAATGACTAAAAATGATGAGCTTGCTGGTTTAAGGGCATTAGAGCATTTAGTTGATACAGTTCTTATTATAGAAGATGATAATGATGAAGAATTGCGTGTACTTGTCAGTTCGAAAAATAGATTTGGTGGTATAGAAAATGGATTTTTTCAAATGTGTGAGAAAGGTGTTATTTCAATAGATAATCCTTCAGAATTTTTTATGACGAAAAGAGTAGAAGGTGAAATAGTGTCAGGAAGTGCATTGACCGTAATTAAAGAAGGAACAAGGGCTATTATAACAGAAATAGAGAGCTTGGTATCTAAGAGCTTTACTCCTTATCCTACTAGAATAGGAGAAACATTAGGTAAGGATAAGTTAAATACATTGATATCAATATTAGAGCAACGTGGAGGAATTAATCTGTACGATAAAAATGTAATTATTAAAACTACAGGAGGTATAAAAATAAGAGAACAGGGAATTAATTTAGCTGTGATAATGAGTATAGTATCATCTGTAAAACAGCAAGGTATAGAATCAAATGCTGCATTTATAGCTGATGTGGGATTAACTGGTGAACTTAAAAAGGTGCCATCCTTGGAAAGTAGAATTAAGGAACTTGAAAGAATGGGGTTTAAGAAAGTTTATGTTGCAAAGGATTCATTTATAAGAGAAAGCAGATTAAAGAATATAGATATTGTTGAATCAAAAACATTGATAGATGTAATAAAACATGTATACAATTCTTAATTTATTATAGAATTAAAATAGATAATATTTTTGTAATAGGAAATAAGAACATTTTTCTACAAAAAAAATATATTATGGCTTAAATTTAGCAAATAATGTTGAGAGATTATGGCTGTTATAGTATGATAGTTTTTAGAAGTTAATTATTCAAATATGAACTTTTAAATACAATTTAGATATTTATATGACAAAATTAAAAAAGACAGGAATATCAGAAGTTGGACTATTTTAGCAAAGAAAAATAATTTAAAGAAAATGGGTGAGTGTATGAGAATAGAAAAGGGAATAGGAATAAAAAATGTCTTAAAAATAATGTGCCCAGGCACTCAACTAAGGGAAGGTCTTGAAAATATATTAAGAGCAAAAACGGGAGGATTACTAGTAATAGGTGATGATGAAGAAGTCATGAAGCTCGTTGATGGAGGGTTTTATATTAACGCAGAATATACTCCATCATATGCATATGAATTGGCAAAAATGGATGGAGCGATAGTAATAACAGGAGATTTGAAGAGAATCGTATGTGCTAATGCTCAATTAATACCAGATTCATCTATTCCGACTTATGAAACAGGAACTAGACATAGAACTGCACATAGAGTAGCGAAACAAACTAATAATATAGTAATTGCAATTTCTCAACGAAGAAATATAATAACAATGTATAAAGGCGATATAAAATATGTATTAAGAGAAAGTAGTGTGATTTTGGGAAAAGCTAACCAGGCACTTCAAACATTAGAAAAATATGTTGCAGTACTTGAGCGTGTAATAAATAATTTAAATTTGTTAGAATTTCAGGATTTAACGACACTTTTTGATGTGGTTACTGCAATTCAAAGAACTGAAATGGTAATGAGAATAGTAGAAGAAATTAATATGTATATATTGGAACTTGGAAATGAGGGAAGATTAATATCTATGCAGCTTAATGAATTAGTTAAGCATATAGAAAGAGATGGGATATTACTAATTAGAGATTATTGTAAGGAAGGATTGCAATATGGTGATGTATACGAACATATTCAAAGATTGAATTCATCAGAATTATTGGATCTGGATGCAATTTCAAAAAGTTTGGGTTATGGAGGAGTTCCACTCATGGATACACTAATATCTCCTAAGGGGTATCGAGTGTTAAGTAAAGTTCCGAGAATACCATCGAATGTAATAGATAATCTTATAAAAGAATTTAAAGAATTAAGTAATATAATAGATGCAGATATAATGGATTTAGATAATGTTGAAGGAATAGGAGAAGCTAGAGCCACTGCTATTAAAGATGGGTTAAAGCGAATAAAAGAACAGGTATCTTTAAAAAAAGAAATATAATAGGATAAGAAACTGTCTTAAAATAAAAATTTGTTAATATGGATATTAATTGCCATATAGATTTATTACATTGTATTTTAAGTCAGTCTTTTATTATTTATATGTAATTATTAAGTAAACTTAATAATTTATTCATTTTAGATAGGGGTATTGTATGCTATAATTAATTTTGTGCAGAGAAAATATTAAAAGCATGATTAAAATGTTACAATATTGTAAATAATTAGAAGGAGGTGAAATTAGTGTTAAAAAAAATATTAAGGGGAATTTTTTCTGTAATTGGGCTGATAATAGGATATTTTATATCTGAAATACTGCTAGAAATCCCTCAAATCACAAACATGAATTATCTTTCAAGTACTATTTCTATAGTTATTTTTATTATTATTATATCTTTTATTTTTGGACTTATATTTTATATTATTTCTCCTATTATATATAAGGGTATTTCTAATTTGATTGAATATATTGAGAAGAGTATGCAGAAAATGAGCATAACAGAAATAATCTATGGAACATTTGGAGCTGTTATTGCTTTAATTCTAATGACATTTATTGCAAAGCCAATAAATGATATACACAAAGTAATAGGACCTATTTTACTAATTTTATTAAATATATTAGCAGCTATAATAGGTGCAGAAATAATGATTAAGAAAAAGGAAGATATAACCGCTCTTTTGCTTAATATTAAAAGACCTGTAATTAAAGAAAAGAAAATTAAAGAAATAGTGAAGGAATCAATTAAAGGAATTCCAAAAGTGTTAGACACATCAGTCATAATTGATGGAAGAATATTTGATATTTGCGAAACAGGCTTTATTGAAGGGCCATTAGTCATCCCTAATTTTGTATTAGATGAATTACGACATATTTCAGATTCATCTGATTCCTTAAAAAGAAATAGAGGAAGAAGAGGATTAGATATATTAAATAAGATACAAAAGGAATTATCAATAGAGACTCAAATCGTAGATGATGATTTTCCCAAAATTGCGGAAGTTGATGCAAAATTATTAAAACTTGCACAAAAGATGGATGGAAAAGTTATAACTAATGATTATAACTTGAATAAAGTTGCTGAATTTCAAGGAGTTCCAGTATTGAATATAAATGAATTATCAAATGCAATAAAACCTGTTGTTTTACCAGGGGAAGAAATGACAATTGATATAGTAAAAGACGGAAAAGAGTCAAGCCAAGGAGTTGCATATTTAGAAGATGGAACTATGATTGTTGTAGAAGGTGGAAGAAAATTTATAGGACAAACAACAGCAGTAATAGTTACATCTGTGCTTCAAACAGCAGCAGGAAGAATGATTTTTGCAAAACCAAAAGATAATTAAAATTTAAGGAGATTTTCTGCATGGTTAGTGCGATAGTATTAGCTGGAGGAAGAGGTAAGAGAATGGGAGCTGTTCAAAGCAAGCAATATATTGATTTGAATGGTAAGCCCATTCTTTACTACACTTTAAAACAGTTTATAGTGAATAAATTAATTGATTATATTATTTTAGTAGTTCCGGAGGATGAAATAGGCTATTGTAAGAATAAAGTTTTGAATAAATATGGGTTGAAAGTCGATAAACTGGTATCTGGTGGAAAGGAAAGGCAGGATTCTGTATATAATGCCTTGTCTCAGCTAGAAAATTCAGATATAGTATTAATTCATGATGGAGCAAGACCTTTTGTTTCACATAAGATAATAAATGATGCTGTTAAATATGCAGAAATTTATAAAGCGGCAGCGCCAGGAGTTATGCCTAAAGATACTATAAAGGTTAAAGGAGAAAATAACTTTTCTGTGGAAACATTAATGAGAAATAACCTTGTGGCAATTCAAACTCCACAAGCTTTTGAATTTAATTTAATATATAACTGCCATAAAGAAGTAAAGAAAAGGGGAATAGCTGTTACTGATGATACTAGTGTCGTGGAGTTTTTTGGGAATAAAGTGTATATATACGAAGGAAACTATACTAATATAAAAATAACAACTCCGGAAGATTTAGCACTGGCAAAGTATTTGGTAAGAAAATAGCATAAAGCTGAATATTGACATGCGAAATTCAAGAAGTTATAATATATTAAAATAAAATTAAGTTTATAAAACGATGATGAAGAATAGTAGAAGTCGATTGTTAAGAGAAAAAGTCCTTAGGCTGAAAGACTTTTAAACAGACTTTGAACCAGCTTCTGAGTATAGGTAAAAACTATCGGTTTAAAACCGTTATCATTATTTGGCACAAAATATATGTAGCATCTTTGGGCTATTATTTTTCTTTATGTGCCTTAGAGAACAAATTTAGGTGGTACCGCGATAAAAGTTCGCCCTAATGTATATTAGGCGGGCTTTTTTTATTTTAAAAAATATATCTAATAATAGTCGCAAACTTTAAAGTATTTATCTGCATTGTATAAAAACAGGTAAGTAGAGAATCTATTAAATTCTAATTATTCAATATAATAATTGAAAACTGTTTGATAAAGAAAAATGTTTAGGAGGAAATATTAATATGAAAATGTCTAATATGTTAATATCAACATTAAGGGAAGTGCCAGCTGAAGCAGAAATTGATAGTCATAAGCTTATGTTAAGAGCTGGAATGATAAGAAAAATGGCAGCTGGTGTGTATAACTACATGCCACTTGGATTGAGAGTTTTAAAGAAAATAGAAGATATCGTTAGAGAAGAAATGAATGCAGCAGGTGCTCAAGAATTCCTAGCATCAGCTATTATTCCAGCAGAATTATGGCAAGAATCTGGCAGATGGGACGCATATGGAGCAGAAATGTTTAGATTAAAGGATAGAGGAGAAAGAGATTTCTGTTTAGGACCAACTCATGAGGAAGTGTTTACTGATATTGCAAGAAATGAAATTAAGTCATATAAACAATTACCTCTTAATTTATATCAGATTCAAACTAAATACAGAGATGAACGCAGACCAAGATTTGGAGTAATGAGATCTAGAGAATTTGTTATGAAGGATGCATATAGCTTTGATAAGGATCAAGAGGGACTGGACTTAGCATATGACAAAATGCATGATGCCTATGTCAAGATATTTAATAGATGCGGCTTAGATGCCAAGTGCGTTGCAGCAGATTCTGGCGCTATTGGAGGATCTAATTCAGCAGAATTCATGGTTAAATCAGAAGTTGGTGAAGATGACGTAGTATTCTGTAGTGAATGTAATTATGCAGCTAATATTGAAAAGGCATCATCTCCTGCTGAAAGAGAAGAGAAACAAGATTTAAGAGAGTTAAATAAAATAGAAACGCCAAATGCAAGGTCCATTGAAGAGTTGGTTAAATTTTTCAATACTGATGAGAAGAAGTTTGCTAAGACTATTTTATTTAATGCAGATGGAAAAATAGTAGCAGTTATGGTAAGAGGAGATAGAGAAATTAATGAAGTTAAGGTAAGCAATGCAATTGGAGAGGCTATGAATCTAGAACTTGCAAATAGTGAAGAAGTGAAAGCTGCAACTGGAGCAGAAGTTGGATTTGCAGGCCCAATTGGAATAAAGGTAGATATGTTATTAGTGGATGAAGAAGTTTCTAATATGTATAACTTTATTGTTGGAGCTAATGAAACTGGATATCATTATGAAAATGTAAATTACGGCAGAGATTTTGAAGGAAAAGTTGGGGATTTTAGAAATGTAACTGAAGGTCAAAAGTGCCCAGTTTGTGGGGGAAAGGTTACTATTGCAAGAGGAACAGAAGTTGGCCATATATTTAAACTTGGAACAAAATATTCAGAAGCAATGAATGCTAAATTTATAGATGAGGATGGAAAAGAAAAACCATTTATAATGGGATGTTATGGAATTGGTGTTACAAGAACAATGGCATCTATAATAGAACAACACCATGATGAAAATGGAATAGTATGGCCATTATCAGTTGCTCCATACCATGTTTCAGTGATTCCTGTAAATGTTAAAGATGAAGAACAAATAAGGATAGCAAATGAACTTTATGAAGAATTAATTAACATGGGGATAGAAGCTATTTTAGATGATAGAAATGAAAGAGCTGGAGTAAAGTTTAAAGATTCAGAATTGATGGGTATACCAATGAGAGTAACTGTAGGAAAGAAAATTAATGATGGAGAAGTTGAATTTAAACTTAGAAACAGTGAAATGGAAGTAATCAAAATAAGTGATGTTTGTAATATAATAAAAGGTGAATTTGAAAAGAATCGTATCAAGCTAAGATAATTTTAGGAGGTCAGATGATGAGGATATATAATACTTTAACTAAGCAAAAAGAAGAATTTATCCCTATTATTTCAGGTGAGGTAAAAATGTATGTCTGCGGACCTACTGTTTATAATTTTTTTCATATAGGTAATGGAAGGACATTTATTGTTTTTGATACAATTAGAAGATATTTGGAATACAGAGGATACAAAGTTACCTTTATTCAGAATTTTACTGATATAGATGATAAAATGATTAACAAAGCTAACGATGAGGGGATTACAGTAAAGGAACTTGGAGATAAATATATAAAAGAATACTATAAGGATGCAGATGCGCTTAAGATTGAAAGAGCAACTGTTAATCCTAGAGCAACAGAATACATTAATGATATAATAAAGTTCATTGAACAGTTGATTGAAAATGGTTTTGCGTATGAAGTAGATGGAGATGTCTATTATAGTACAAAAAAGTTTGCTAGTTATGGAAAATTAGGTGGCCAGAACTTGGAAGATCTACAAGCTGGTGCTAGAATATCAGTTGATGAGAGAAAAAGAGATTCAATGGATTTTGCAGTCTGGAAAGCGAAGAAACCTGGAGAACCAGCATGGGAAAGCCCTTGGGGAGCTGGAAGACCAGGATGGCACATAGAATGCTCATGTATGGCTAAAAAGCTTTTGGGAGATACAATTGATATTCATGCAGGTGGAATGGATTTGAAATTTCCACACCATGAAAATGAAATAGCTCAAAGTGAAGCAGTTACTGGTAAGCCTTTTGCTCATTATTGGATGCATGCAGCATTCGTTAATGTGGATAACAAGAAAATGTCAAAGTCATTAAACAACTTCTTTACTGCTAGAGAAATCCTTGAAGAATATGATGCAGATGCTATTAGATTTTTAATGTTATCAGGGCATTATAGAATTCAAATAAATTTCACAAAAGAATTATTGGATTCAGCAAAATCATCAGTAGAACGATTATATAATTGCATAAATAACCTTGAAAATCTAAAAAATGAAGTCAGTAAGAAAACAATGGATGATAAGGAGAAGGAGTATTTAAAAACTCTGGATAAGTATAGAGAAAAATTCATTGAAAAGATGGATGATGATTTTAATACTGCAGATGCTATTTCAGTATTATTTGATTTGGCTAAAGATCTTAATAACAATACTAGCATTAATTCATCTTCGGAATTATGTGAGAAGGTAGAAGCTTTAATCAGAGAATTAGCAAATCCACTAGGAATTCTTCAAAATCACATGAAGAAGGATTTGGAAAGCGAGATTCAGGAACTTATTGATAAGAGACAACAAGCAAGAAAAGATAAAGATTTCGCATTAGCTGATAAGATCAGAGATGATTTAAAGAGCAGAAATATAATTTTAGAAGATACACCTCAAGGAATTAGGTGGAAAAAGATTGATTAACTAAAATAAGGGTTGCAAACTTGCAGCCCTTATTTAAAAGGAGAATTATAATGTTAAATGATTTAAGAATAAGGGAGTTTTCAAAGGAAGAAGCAAGAATGTTAAATCCGCTTCAGTTAGCGTTAATAGGAGATGGGGTATTTGAAGTCTTTATTAGAAATGCTATTTTAATGGAAAATACAGCACTATCTGCTAATAAAATTCATGTTAAAGCTATTGGATATGTTAAAGCAAAGAGTCAGGCGTGTATAATGCATGAAATAGAAGAATTCTTAGAGGAAGAAGAAAAATCTATTTATAAGAGAGGTAGAAATGCTAAGTCACCTACAGTTCCTAAGAATGCAGATGTAAGAGATTATAGGATGGCAACAGGTTTTGAAGCATTAATAGGATATTTATATTTAATAGGAAATAAAGAAAGACTAGAATTTATATTTAAGAAAAGTATTGAAATTATTAAGTAGCTCGATAATTATCACGAGGAGGAAAGTATAATGCAGGGAAAAACAAAATCATCTAATTCGAGAAGCAGATTTAGTAAGCCCGAGAAAAATGAAAATAAATTTGAAGTAAAAAATAGTAATTACAACAAAAAAAGTAATAAAGATGAAAATGAAAGTGATGAGGTACAAGAAAGGGAAGACATAGTCATTGGAAGGAATGCAGTAATTGAAGCCTTAAAAGGAGATAGAACAATTGAAACCTTGTACATATCAAATAGCAAATTAGAGGGATCTATAAATACAATTGTTAGTATAGCGAAAGAGAAAAGAATTTTAATTAAAGAAGTAGATAAAAGAAAGCTTGATTCAATGTGTGGTGGAGAAACTCATCAGGGAGTAATAGCAAAGGTAACTCCTTACAAGTATTCAGAAGTGTCTGATATATTAGCTTTTGCAGAAGAACGAAAAGAAGCCCCATTTATTGTTATACTAGATGAAGTTGAAGACCCACATAACTTGGGATCAATAGTAAGAACTGCTGAATTATTTGGAGTTCATGGAATAATAATTCCTAAAAGAAGAAGTGCTTCTGTAAGTACTACTGTATATAAATCTTCAGTTGGTGCTATAGAGCATGTCAAAATAGCAAAGGTAACAAATCTAAATTCAACAATAGAGGATTTAAAACAAAAAGGTATTTGGGTTTATGGGGCAGATATAAGAGCAGAAGAGTATAGTTATCAAGTAGATTTTAGTGGTCCTTGCGCAGTTATAATTGGGAATGAAGGACGTGGGATTTCTAAATTAACAGTGCAGAAATGTGATAAATTAATAAAAATACCGATGGTAGGAAAGATTAACTCTTTAAATGCTTCGGTAGCTGGTGGTATAATTATGTATGAGGTTTTAAAAGGACGATTAAAATAGAAAGAGGTATATAGTGAAAACTATTTTTGTGGATGGATATAATGTTATAAATAGCTGGCCAGATTTAAAGCAAAATAAGGATTCTAGCTTTGAAGGGGCACGTCAAGCATTGATAGATAAATTACATAATTATGGTGTTTTCAAAGCTTGTAAGATAGTTGTGGTATTTGATGCGCATAAAGTGATGGGTAGCCTTGAAAAAAGGGAAGAAGTAAATAAACATGTCTCAGTGGTCTTTACAAAAGATGGAGAGACTGCAGATAGTTATATTGAAAAGAAGGTAAATGCTTTAGGCCGAAAGTATGAAATAGTCGTTGTTACATCAGATAATTTAGAACAACAAACTGTTTTTCAGCGTGGTGCAGTTAGAATGTCTTCCATAGAGTTTTATAATGAGGTTTTAAAAGTAGAAAAGTCTATAAGGATTAAAACAGATAAAAATAGAAGTTCACATAAAAATAGTATTGGTGACAATTTAGACGATGATATAGCCAAAATATTAGAGGAAATTAGAAGAGGCAAGTAAATTCAGTTGACGAATTTAATTTTACTAGGGTATAATTGTTTAAATAAGTGGTCAGTTTAATGCAGAAGAGAGTTGAGAGTAAGCAATTGAAAGGTTTTTTAGATTTCAAGGATAAATCAGACGAGGAAATTGTTGCGGAAGCTAAAAGTGGGAATAACAGAGCACAAGAGTATTTAATTTCTAAATATGAGAATTTTGTAAAGTCAAAGGCTAAGTCGTACTTTTTAATTGGAGCAGATAAAGAAGATATCTATCAAGAAGGAATGATAGGCTTGTATAAAGCTATCAGAGATTTTAATTGGGAAAAATCTACCTCTTTTAAAGCCTTTGCGGAAATATGTGTGATTAGACAAATTATAACTGCAATAAAAACAGCTACTAGACAAAAACATATTCCATTAAATACTTATGTATCTTTAAATAAGCCAATATATGAAGAGGAATCTGAAAGAACTTTATTGGATGTATTAGCAGGACTTAAAATTTCAGATCCAGAAGAGCTAATGATAAGTAAGGAGCAAATGGATTATATTGAAGAACAGATCTCGAAAGTATTATCTGATTTAGAGTTAGAAGTACTCACATCATATTTAGATGGTAAATCATATCAAGAAATTGCAAGTGATTTGGAAAGGCATTCGAAGTCAATTGATAATGCATTGCAAAGAGTTAAAAGAAAATTGGAAAAATGCCTAGATTTAAAGTAAAAATGCATATTGACAAATAAAAAGAATAATAGTAAACTTTATAATTGGTATATCAAAGAACATAACAAATTTTGAACGCTCACATAGCTCAGTCGGTAGAGCGTCACCTTGGTAAGGTGGAGGTCGTCGGTTCAATCCCGATTGTGAGCTCCAAATAATAAAAATAAAAAACACTAGGCCAAGTTTATTACAAGATAATAAAGGGAGGAAAATTATAATGGCAAAAGCAAAGTATGAAAGAAGTAAGCCACACGTTAATATTGGAACAATAGGTCACGTAGACCACGGTAAGACAACATTAACAGCAGCAATCACAACAGTATTAG
>JAEZKY010000252.1 GCA_023435985.1 Bacillota bacterium
GTTGTATCTTTAGATGGAAAAATGGTAGATAAACCAATAATAGAAAGAGCTCAAAGAGCACTTATGTTAGCAGAAGCAGCAGGAGTATATATAAATGAAGGAGGGGACGAAATTGCTTAAGAATAAAATTGGAAGAGAAGTACCAGAATGTATAGAAGGAATTGGTGAACTAAGACCTTATAATGGACCATTTAGCTATGAGCCTGAAAATCGTAAATTTGGAAGACAAATAGCTCAAACGAAGCCAGGAGACAGCAAGTTGTTAGACAGTATTGAAAAAGCTGTTATCGCAACTGGACTTAAGGATGGTATGACAATATCATTTCACCATCACCTAAGGGAGGGAGACCATATTTTAAATATGGTATTAGCTGTTATAGCTAAACTTGGAATTAAGAATTTAACTTTAGCTCCAAGTTCATTAAGTGGAGTACATGCACCAGTAATAGAACATATTAAAAATGGAGTAATTACAAAAATTACAACTAGTGGAGTTAGAGGGCCTTTAGCTGAGAGCATATCAGAAGGAATTTTAGATACACCAATCATAATTCGTTCTCATGGTGGCAGAGCAAGAGCTATAGAATCAGGAGAAATTAAGATAGATGTAGCATTTTTAGGCGCACCTAGCTCCGATGAATACGGAAATGCTAATGGATACAGCGGAAAATCTTTCTGTGGTTCTTTAGGATATGCTAAGCAAGATGCAGAATATGCAGACAAGGTAGTACTTATTACAGACAATCTAGTACCATATCCCAATGTACCTGCAAGTATTGAACAAACTAATGTAGACTATGTAGTAACAGTAGATGAAATCGGAGATCCAAAAGGAATTGTATCAGGGGCAACAAGATATACAAAGAATCCAAGAGAACTTTTAATTGCTAAAAATGCAGCAGCAGCTATTGAAGCTTCAGGATATTTTAAACCAGGATTTTCTATTCAAAGTGGTACTGGTGGAGCATCACTTGCAGTTGCAAGATTTTTAAAGAATAAAATGATTGAAAAAGATATTAAGGCAAGCTTTGCATTAGGTGGAATAACAGGACAATTCGTAGAAATGCAGCAGGAAGGTTTAATTTCTAAAATTTGTGACGTTCAAGGTTTTGATTTAACGGCTGCAAAATCAATTGGAGAAAATCCAGATCACTATGAAATCAGCGCATCTTTATATGCCAATCCACATAATAGAGGATGCATCGTCAATAAATTAGATATAGTTATATTAAGTGCATTAGAAGTAGATACAGATTTTAATGTTAATGTAATTACCGGCTCTGATGGAGTAATTAGAGGGGCTTCGGGTGGACACTGCGATACTGCAGCAGGAGCAAAACTTGCAATGATAGTTTGTCCATTAATTAGAGGAAGAATACCTACAATTGTTGAAAAAGTAAATACTGTAATAACTCCAGGTGAGACTGTAGATGTAGTAGTTACTGATAGAGGAATAGCAGTAAATCCACTAAGAAAAGATTTAATAGAAAAATTTACAAAGGCTAAATTACCAGTATGCACTATAGAAGAATTAAAAGAAAAAGCAGAAAAAGTTACTGGAAAGCCTAAAGCTATTGAATATGGAGAAAAAATAGTTGGTTTAGTAGAATATAGAGATGGAACGATTATCGATGTTATAAAGCAAGTAAAGTAAATTAAAATGAGGAATTGATATGGATAAAGAAAAGCAAGTACTTGAAGAGATACTTAAAGCAAAAGAAAAAAGAGTAGAAACGCAGCAAGAGTTAATTGACACGTATAAGAATACGTTGATTTCTTTTACATTAAATATTCCAGGGGCAAAAAAACTTAACCCAACTTTTACTAAGGTTCATGAAAAGGGTATTAGATTATTAGAAGAAGAGTTAGAAAAGAATAGTATAAAAGTACTTTATAAAATAGTTCGAACTTCAGCAGGTGGTGATGAAGCATTTTTAATCGTTGATGCAGGTTCATGGTACATAAAAAGAATAACTACATCTATTGAGGAAAATAATAAATTAGGAAGATTATTTGATATTGATGTATTCAACGAAAGCGGGGAACTAGTTAGTAGAGCAGGAATAGGCTTGCATGCAAGAAGATGTTTGTTGTGTAGCAATAATGCAAAAGCATGTGCAAGAAGCAGAAAACATTCTATGCATGAATTAATTATTAAAATTAATGAAATAATTAATGAGTCTATTAATTAATATATGTTTGATAAAAAGAAGTTGCATGAAAGTGTAACATCTTTTTATTAGAATCAACAAAAAATTTAAACGAAGTCTATGAAAACCTTTAAGTTACAAAGATATGATAATTAAATATAGTTATTATAAATAGTATTTTAACTTTATAGCAAGCATTCTAAATTGATTTCTAGTTAGATTTAAATATATATTAAATTGATTGTAGAAAATAATTATATAAACAATTTAATGCATATTAACTGTATATTTAGCTAGAAGAAAGTGGGTAAAGGATAATGAAGGGAGTAAAGGGATGATTAAGAAGTTAAGATTAGGAACTAAAATAATTTCTTCGATTGTAGTATTAATTACAATATCTGTATTAATAATGGGAGTAATATCAACAAATTCTCAAGTTACTACAATTAATAACAATCTAACGTATACTACACAAGAACTATCTGAAAGCTTAAGTCTAAAGATACATGCTTTTTTATATCAGAATGTTTCAATATTGGAGAGCATAGCATTAACTAATGATATAAAATTATATAATACTCAAGCTCAAACTGTGATTTTAGAAGAAATTAATAAGAAATATCCGGATTTTCAAGCCATATATGTAACAGATGATACGGGGCAACAAGTAGCAAAATCTGATGGAACAGAATTGGTTAGTAATTCAGATCGTGACTATTTTAAAAATGCAGCTTCAAATAAAAGAACAGTAATTAGCGATGTATTGATATCAAAAACTAATGGAAAACCAGTAGTGATTATAGCTGTTCCTATTTTCAATGATCAAGATAAATTCGAAGGAATTTTAGGTGGAAGTTTAGATTTGGATAAACTAGAAGAAATGAGAAGCCAAGTTACAATTGGACAAACAGGATATGCATTTATAACAGATATTCAAGGACAAATTTTGGCACACCCTGATAAGGAGATGGTTGAAAAAAGGGAGAATGTACATGATATAGCTCCAGTAAAGAATGCTTTATCAGGAGATAAAGGAACTATAGCATATGAGGATAATGGCACTAAGGTATTTAGTAGTTATACGAGTGTGCCTGATACTAATTGGGCAGTTGTAGTTAGACAAAATTATGATGATGCATTTTCTTCGATTAATGGAATTAGAATTAAAATGGCAATAATAGGAATTGGCATTTTATTCATTGCTATAATAATTGGATTTATCTTATCTAAAAGTATGATAAAACCATTACTGGCTTTAAAAGAGGCTGCTAAACAGTTAGCGCAAGGTAACTTGGGATATGATTTTGACACTAATACAGGTGGGGAAATAGGTGAGTTATCAGAATCATTCTGTGAAATGAGAGATAATTTGGGGAGCTTAGTTAAACAAATCACTGTAGCTGCGGACAATGTTACAGTATCGTCTAAGGAAGTGCTAAGTTCATCTGAAAATGCGAAAATTATAGCTAATCAAATTTCCGAAGCGGCTAGTCAATTGGCTTTAGGTAGTGATGAACAAGCCAAGAGTGTCGAAAGAACATTTGAATCAGTTAATAAAATTGTTAATTCTATTAATGAAATTGCAGTTAGCAGTAATCATTCGTATGAATCCTCGTCAAAATCTGAAAAACTAGTTAAAACTGGAGTAGAAATCGTAAATACTCAAAATGTTAAAATGAAAGAAAGCACTGATGCAGTTGAACAAGTCTCCAAAGTTATTTTTGAACTAAATAAAAAAACAATTCAAATTGGACAAATTATAGAGGTAATCGAGGAAATAGCAGAGCAAACTAATTTATTAGCATTAAATGCAGCTATTGAAGCAGCAAGAGCTGGGGAACAAGGTAGAGGCTTTGCAATTGTTGCTGATGAAGTTAGAAAACTTGCTGAAGAATCTCAAAGTTCCACTGAAAAAATTCAGACGATTATACAGGATATTAAGACCACTACAAATTCAGCTGTAGACAGTGCGAAATATGCTATGGATTCCATAAGTGAGCACAATGAATCAGTAAAGAATACTTCTAAAATCTTTAATGATATTTTAGAAATAGTAAATTTAATTAATAATGAGATTGAAGATATTTCTAAGGCTACAGACGAAGTAGAAGGTGAAGGAGAAAATATCCAACAAGATATGGAGAGAATTTTAGCTGTGTCAGAAGAAACAGCTGCAAGTATAGAAGAAGTAACAGCCTCTACAGAAGAACAATCAAGTTATAGTGAAACTATTGTGAGTGAAGTTCAAAAATTAAGTTTAATGTCAGACGAATTAAAAGTGTATATTAAAAAATTTAAAGTATAATACTGTTCCATTTTATTTAATTATAAATTTGCTAGAGTTTATTTAATATTAAAAGCTTTAGTGATGGACATAAGGCTATGTTTAGTTGAAAACCATCGAGTATATAATTTAGGCAAAAGAGTATGAGTAATAGGTGCAGAGAATGTAGCAATTTTAAGGCGGGTTCAGCGATTTTATTTGTAGGACAAGGCCCTCGTTCAAATATTATTTTTAACACAATTGGGATAA
>JAEZKY010000143.1 GCA_023435985.1 Bacillota bacterium
GTGTTCATCAGGATGGTCTTGTTCATAAGAGTCAAATGGCAAACAGATTTGTAAAGCATCCTTTAGATATTGTTAAGGTTGGAGATATAGTAAAAGTAGCTATATTAGAAGTTGATGAAAAGAGAAAGAGAATATCGTTGACAATGAAGGATATTGATGAATCTATAGAAGTTTAATGAGTTATAAAAAGTTCGATTAAGTTATAGTTTTATAGAAACAAAAGCCATGCATATTTAGGAGACAAATTTCCTTGGATGTATGGCTGTTCTTATTATAAAGATAATTCTAACTACTATTCTATATAAGTTATGCTAAAGAGTTTACATTACATATTTTGTTTTAGCATTAATGTAAACAATAGTGATGTAGTTTCATTATCACAACTTATATAGTAGAAACTTTATTTATTAATATTTATAATATTATATATAAGGCATAATCAAATAAATAATATTTTGGGGGAATAATTTATGGATAAGATGGACTATAAGATATTGAAATGTCTGAAATTAAATGCAAGAACTAAAGCATCAGCAATAAGTAATGAAATACATTTATCTGTTTCGGCAGTTATAGAACGCATAAGGAAAATGGAAAAAAATAAAGTTATTAAAAATTATACTATTATAGTAGATCAGAAAAAGCTTGGAAGTGATGTAACTGCACTTATGGAGATAAGCCTTGAACATCCTAAGTTCTATGAGGCCTTTACCACAGCTATTAAGCACAATAATAACATTGTTTCCTGCTATTATTTAACAGGAGATTTTGATTTTATGATAAAAATACTTTGTAAATCATCGGATGATCTTGAAAAAATTCACCGTCAAATAAAAAGTTTAGAAGGAGTATCATCAACAAAAACTCATTTTGTCTTAAAGAATGTAAAAAATGAACTTACCTCAATACCAGATGAGGAATATTAACAACTTTATAATTATGAAAACCTAAACGAAAAAAATTCATATTTATATTGAATATTAGTTATATATCAAAAAAAATTTTTGACGGAAAACAAAATACAATAAAATCTACGGTAATTTAATAAAATATTGAAAAAAATTTTTGTCCAATATAAAATATATTTATAGAATTAATTGGAAGCAAACAGAAATATTTTAGACGAAGAAGTCAATTGTTTAGTCTAATATATTTCTGTTTTTTTTATTTATGAATTTTGAGGAGGATAAGTTTTTATGGAAAATTTGGGATATTATAATGGTGAATATGGATTATTGGAAGAAATGAAGGTACCAATGCTTGATCGCGTATGCTATTTTGGTGATGGAGTTTATGATGCAACTTACAGTAGAAATCATGTGATATTTGCACTAGATGAGCATATTGATCGTTTTTACAACAGTGCTGGGTTATTAAAAATAAAAATTCCTTATACAAAAGCAGAATTAAAAGAAATTCTAATTGATATGGTAAAGAAAGTTGATTCAGGAGAACAATTTGTATATTGGCAGATCACTAGAGGAACTGGAATACGTAATCATGCGTTTCCAGATACTCCTGCAAACTTGTGGATTATGTTAAAGCCGCTACAAATTAAAGATATGTCAAATAAGCTTAAGTTAATTACCTTAGAAGATACTAGGTTTTTGCATTGCAATATTAAAACTCTAAATTTATTACCAAGTGTAATTGCAGCACAAAAAACTGAAGAAGCAGGCTGCCAGGAAGCTGTATTTCACAGGGGGGACAGAGTGACTGAATGTGCTCACAGTAATGTATCAATTATAAAAGATGGTGTATTTAGGACTGCACCGACTGATAATTTAATTTTACCTGGTATTGCAAGAGCTCATATTATTAAAAAGTGTAAGTTATTTAATATCCCAGTAGATGAAACAGCTTTTACTTTAAAGGATTTGATGGAAGCAGATGAAGTTATCGTTACTAGCTCAGGTCAATTCTGTATGACTGCATCTGAAATAGATGGAAAGCCAGTAGGAGGGAAGGCACCAGAGCTTGTGAAGAAATTACAAGATGCATTGTTAAATGAATTTTTAGAAGAAACAAAGGCAGAATAGGAGGGGGCTATATGAATCAGGAAGAGTTAACAATCTTTAACATGGGGGAAAACCTAGATAATTTGATGAATCTAGATCCTAGAGGATATGGAGTATGCCGTATTTTATATTCTGCCTCTAGAAAATATACAAATGAACCATTAACAACAAATGCTGCTAAAAAGCTTGTTGAAACACTAAAGGAAGGCGACCTAATTTATATAATGACTGGGTTTGTATTACTTCCATCTAAAAAAGCAGAGATGGATGGTATTGTAAGTTCAGTACTTTTAGCAAGAGCTCTAGTAAAGGCTTTTAATGTAAAGCCAGTAATCATATGTCCAAGAGAAAATATGACAGCGGTAAAAAATCTAGCTTATGTAGTTGGTTTGCATTTCTATGATACTATAGAAGAATTAAAGGAATATCCTATAGCTATGTCTGCGGTGGATTTTACAAAAGATGTGGACAAAGCAGAGAAGCAAGCTGATGAAATAATAGCTAAAGGGCTGCCTAATGCAGTTATCAGTATTGAGTGTCCAGGAGCTAATTCAGCAGGTATTTATCATAATGCTGTAGGATTAGATGTAACTGAAATAGAAGCAAAGCAGGATATATTATTTACAAAGTTGCAGGAAAGAGGAGTTCTTAATATTGCAATTGGAGACCTTGGAAATGAAATAGGTATGGGAACTATTAAGGAACAGTTAGAAGAATATATTCCATATGCGGCAAAAGGAAAATGTAATTGTGGATGTAAGGGCGGTATTGCAGTAGCTACAAAAGCAGATAATATAATAACAGCTACAGTTTCAGACTGGGGATGCTATGGATTAATTGCAGCAATTGCTTATTTGAAAAAAGATTTAGAAATACTGCACACAAAAGAAATGCAGGAAGAAGCAATGATAACAGCCTCAAGAAGTGGAATGATAGATATGTATGGCTGGTTAATCCCGGCAATAGACGGATTTGGAATATCCATGAATCTTTCAATTATAAACTTAATGAGGGAATGTGTAACCTATACTATTAAATTAGAAAAGACATGTGCTACATGGTTTGAGAAAGTGATTGAACTTGGATATTATGAAAGGACTGTTAAAGAAAAAGGTGAAGACGAGAATTTAATAATGTTAAGTGAAAGGAGAAGTATATAATGGATTATTCAACAATGGAGCCGGCAGAAGTTAGAAAATTAATACGTGAAGGTAGAATTACAGGACCCACTTCTGGAATGTGTGCTGGATATGCACAGGCTAATTTAGTTATTTTGCCTAAAGAACTGGCTTATGATTTTCTGTTATTTACTCAAAGAAATCCAAAGTCCTGTCCAGTATTAGAAGTCAGCGATGTTGGAAGTAAAAACCTTAACTATATTGCTCATGATATAGATATAACTAAAGATATTCCTAAATATAGAGTATATGAAGATGGAATACTTACAGGAGAATATACAAGTATAGATCATTTGTGGAGAGATGACTTTGTGAGTTTTTTAATAGGCTGTAGTTTCTCTTTTGAATCAGAACTTTTAGAAGCTGGTATTCCTGTAAGGCATATTGAAGAAGAATGTAATGTGCCTATGTTTAAAACAAATATAGAATGCGAACCTGCGGGAATATTTAATGGAAAAATGGTTGTAAGTATGAGACCTATACCACATGAACAAGTTGTAAAATCCGTAATGGTTACAGGAGCGATGCCTAAGGTTCATGGAACCCCTATTCATATAGGAGATCCATCTGTTATTGGAATAAAGGATGTTATGAGTCCTGATTTTGGGGATAGTGTAGAAATAAGAGATGGTGAAGTTCCAGTATTCTGGGCCTGTGGTGTTACACCTCAATCAGTAATTATGAACGTAAAACCTAAAATAGTTATTACCCATTCTCCAGGGCATATGCTTATAACAGATATAAAAAACATTGATTTAAAATATAATTAATTTAAAATCTAGAGAGGAAATTCTTATAGGACTTATGGAAATAAATAAAAAAAGCATATGGTTTTAAGCAACAATTGTAAATTGTCCTTAGGATACAACCTAAAAGGGCATAAATTGTAAGTTGAAAAGAGGGAGGAATTTTATGTATCAGGTAGATTTAAATTGCGATTTAGGTGAAAGTTTTGGAAATTATAAACTTGGCTTAGATGAGGAAGTAATTTCTTATATATCCTCTGCCAATATAGCTTGTGGATTTCATGCATCAGATCCTTTAGTCATGAGTCATACAGTTGAGCTGGCAAAAAAAGCTGGAGTCAGTATTGGCGCTCATCCTGGATTTCCAGATTTAGTTGGTTTCGGAAGAAGAAATATGAATGTATCATTAAAAGAAGCTAAAGCTATGGTGCAATATCAAATTGGTGCGTTAAATGCTTTTTGCAAAGCTCATGAAACTGAAATATGTCATATAAAACCACATGGAGCTTTATATAATATGGCAGGAAAAGATATTGGACTTGCGGAGGCTATTTGTGAGGGAATATATGAGGTGAATCCTAAATTAATTCTGCTTGCTTTATCTGGAAGTAAAATGATAGATGCAGCGAAGAGTGTTGGATTAAAGGTAGCTTTGGAGGCTTTTGCTGATCGTGCTTATGAAGAAGATGGTTCTCTAGTTGCAAGGACTAAAGAAGGAGCTATGATTACAGACGAAGAAATAGCTATTAAGAGGGTTATTAAGATGATAAAAGAAAACAAAGTTGAAGCAATTACGGGAAAAGAAATTCCAATAAAAGTGGATTCTATATGTGTACATGGAGATGGAATCAAAGCTTTAGAATTTGTTAAGAGAATTAAAGCTAAGCTTGAAGAGGAAGATATAAAAATTGCTCCATTAGGCACATGAAAATAAATAACAAGTCCAAAGTTGCCATGGATATTTTTCATCAGGCAAGAAGGCAAATTGCCCTCATAGCGGGCTATTAGGTTAATTTGTCGCCGTAGGATGATGGGAAATAGGCTGGCAAATGGACTTATTATTTATTTGATTGTGCCTTAAATAAAATAGTTTAACAAAGAAGGATTTTTTTATGGGAGAATATCTTAGAACTTATGCAAAAATAGATTTAGATGCAATAGAGCATAATATATTGGAAGTAAAAAAGAGAATAGAAAAAGGAGTCAAGGTTCTGGCTGTAATAAAGGCGGATGGTTATGGTCATGGAGCGACGGTTTTGGGAGAGTTTCTTAAAAATCAAGTAGATTATTATGGTGTAGCCACTATAGAAGAGGCAATAGAATTACGAGATGATGGAATAGAATTACCTATTCTTATACTTGGCTATACATCTCCAAGCCAGTATATTGAATTAGTTAAAAATGATATTACTCAAACTATATATAGTTTAGATATGGCTAAAGAAATATCAAATGCTGCAAAGCTCTGCAAAAAGGCTGCTAAAATCCATATTGCATTAGATACAGGGATGACAAGAATAGGTCTTGAGCCAAATGAAGCAGGAATTATAGAGCTTCAGAAGATTTTCTCTCTTTCTAATGTAGTGGTTGAAGGCTTGTTTACACACTTTTCCTGCGCAGATGAAACTGATAAAGCTTATAGTAAATTGCAGATGGAGAGATATGATAATTTCATTAATTTATTAGATGAAAGAAGCATAAACATTCCAATTAAGCATATCTGCAATAGTGCAGGAATTATGGAGTTTAATCATCATAGATTTGATATGGTGAGATCTGGAATAATTACTTATGGGCTATATCCATCTGAGGAAGTCAATAAAAGTGCAATTGAGCTAAAACCGGCTTTAGAGTGGAAAGCTCATGTGGTAAATATAAAAACAGTAGATGAAGGATGTGGCGTAAGTTATGGAAAAACTTATATTACAAAAGGAAAAACAAAGATAGCAACTATTTCAGTAGGTTATGCAGATGGATACCCAAGAGCGCTTTCATCGAAAGGAAGAGTATTAATAAGTGGAGAGTATGCACCTATAATAGGCAGAGTCTGTATGGATCAAATGATGGTTGATGTTACACATATAGATAATGTGGAAATTGAAGATGAAGTGATATTGGTAGGTAAAGATAAGGATAAGAGTATTTCTGTAGAGGAATTAGCTTATCTTGCAGGAAGTTTCAACTATGAATTTGTTTGTGGGATATGTAAGAGGGTTAAGAGAATATATGAGAATTTTAAATGAGCAGAAGCAGAAGAGGCAGTTATTTGAAGGGAAGATATAAGGGTGAGAGAAGATGAATTTAAAATTAAAATTGTTCAAATAAGTGAAACAGCAACCTTGGTTGAATTTGGAAACGCTATTAATGAAGAGACAAATAAAAGAGTAAGAACATTTTGCAATTATCTTGATGATCATCCTTTTAAAGGATTTGTGGAATATGTCCCCGCCTTTACAAGTATTTCAGTAATTTATAATCCACTAGAGTTAAATTATGAATCTCCTTATGAAGAAGTAAAAGAGCTTTTGGAAGAAATGTTATGCCATGTAGATTTCTCAAAGGTTTATGAGGAGAATGTTGTTAATATCCCAGTGTGTTATGGCGGGGAATTTGGACCTGATATTGAGTATGTAGCAGAAATCAATAATCTTACTGTAGAAGAGGTAATCAAAATACATTCAGAAGGAAAATATTTAGTTTATATGGTTGGTTTTGCACCAGGCTTTCCTTATTTAGGAGGAATGTTAGAGCAAATATCAGCTCCAAGACGTGAATCTCCAAGAATAGCAATACCAGAAGGGTCAGTTGGTATTGCTGGAATGCAGACAGGGGTATATCCAATAGAAACGCCTGGAGGCTGGCAGCTTATAGGCAGAACTCCTATAAAGATGTTTAAATTGGATAGGCAGCCCCAAAGCATTTTAAAGGCAGGCGACATAGCTAGATTTTATCCTATATCTTATGATGAATATATGAAGTTGAAGGAGGAGGAATATTAGTTGAGTATATCAGTTTTAAGTGCAGGGCTTCTTTCAACAATTCAGGATCTAGGGAGAAGTGGATATCAGAAATATGGTGTTATAGTCAGCGGAGCAATGGATACTTATGCTGCCAGATTTGCAAATATAAGCGTTGGAAATGAAGAAAATGAAGGCGTTTTAGAAATTACGTTAGTTGGTCCTTCATTAAAACTTGAAAAAGAAACTTTATTTTCTATAACCGGAGGAGAGTTTCAAGCAACAATTAACGGAAAAAGAATTTCAAGAGGAAGATCAATTTATTTAAAAGAAGATAGCATATTGAAATTTAGTTCTTGTAAGACAGGCTGCAGAGGTTATTTGGCCATTGCAGGCGGCTTTGATGTACCAAAAGTTATGGAAAGCAAAAGCACATATTTAAGAGCAGGTTTTGGAGGGTATGAAGGAAGAGCTTTAAAAAAAGGAGACATCATTAATATTGGATATAAGAGTTCAAGGTCTTGTAAAATAATAAATAATCTTAAGAAAATAAAAAATGAGGATGAGTTTATAGCTTCAAACTGGTATATTAAAGATTTTATGAAATCAAATCATGAAGATACAGTAATTAGGGTTTTTGAAGACAGGCAATTCTTAAATATTTCAGAAGAGAGTATAAAAAAGTTTTTTAGTTCAAAATTTAATGTGGATACTAAATCTGATAGAATGGGGTATCGTCTGTCTGGTCCTAAAGTTGAATTAAAAGAAAAGTTAGAGATGATATCGGAAGAAGTATCAGTAGGCACTATTCAAATTCCACCAGATGGAAATCCTATTATTCTTTTAGCTGATAGACAGACAGCAGGAGGTTATCCTAAGATAGCTCATGTAGCAGCTGTGGATATTGGCAAGATAGTTCAGCTAAAACCTAATGATAAAATTTCTTTTCAAAAAATTACCCTAAAGGAAGCAGAAAAATTATATTTAAAGAGAGAAAGATATATTTCTGAATTAAAAAAGTCCATAGAAATAATAACTATATAGGGAAAATTATAAATTACTATAGTTTGTGATTTTCTTTATATAGTTTTTTATTACATATAAAGCTTTGAAATCTTCCAGTGGTTTAATTCTGATTAAATCTAAGCTAAAGACGAATAAAGTGATAATAAATAATATACAATTGGTATTATTTATTGGTATCATTTGAGCAATGAATGATGAAGATCACAGTTTCTCATTTTTAACTGTAAACTGATTAATGCTTGTTATATATCAGTATTACAATATAATATAAGTAGAGTAAAAAAGATGTAACCAAGTTATGGATAATGAAAAATTAAAGGAGGAAGTTATGGTTAAGTGGGGAATTATAGGTCTTGGAAATATAGCTGCACGTTTTGCAAAAAGCTTATCTCACTCAGATGAAGGTAGGTTATATGCTATTGCGTCTAAAACAAAAGAAAAGCGTGATGTGTTTTATGAAAAGTATAAATGTGAAAAGGCTTATGAAGATTATGATGAATTATTAAATGATGAAGAGCTGGATGCAGTATACATTGCACTTCCTCATGGTTTGCACAAGTATTGGTCAATAAAAGCTCTAAGGCATAAAAAAGCTGTATTATGTGAAAAGCCTGTAGGATTAAATTCAAGAGAAATGGAAGAAATAAAGGAAGAGGCCATATTAAATAATACATTTTTTATGGAAGCAATGAAGACTAGATTTATACCGTTAATTCAGGACATTAAGAAGATAATAAAGAATGGGGAAATTGGTAAGATTACAACCATTGAAGCTAGTTTATGCAATCATGTTACAAATATAAAAGAAGGGTCATATTTATTAGATAAAAATCAAGGGGGAGCATTACTGGATGTAGGAATTTATCCTTTGTCATTCGTTATGGATATGATTGACTCAGAAGTCGAGAGTGTTACCTCTAGTATGAAGCTTAATGAAGCAGGCGTAGATTCGTATTTTAAAGCTATATTAATATTTAAAAATGGAGTAATAGGAAATATAGAAGCTGCAATGGACAGAAATAAGGAAAGAATTGCTATAATTAAAGGAACAAAAGGTTATATAGAAGTTCCTATGTATAACAGACCTGATAAAGCCAAGGTTTATTTAAATGAAAGTGAGTCTTATACAATTGAAAAACAATTAGAATTTGATGATATGTATTCAGAAATTAAAGAAGTTCATAATTGCTTAAAAGAATCTAGGCTGCAAAGTGATTATCTATCTTTAGATGAATCAATTCGTGTTATGAAGGTAATAGATGATATAAAAGAAGCAGCAATATTAAAATAGTTTTGAACAAAAAGCAGGGAGAAAAATCGAAATATGGATAATACTAAATTTTATACTAATAGAAGGAACATTGTAATTTTCGCAGCATTATGCTGCCTTTTGTGGGGAAGTGCTTACCCGGCTATAAAGATAGGGTATTCACTATTTAATGTAGTAGATGTAGGAGGAAAACTAGTCTTTGCAGGATATAGATTTACTCTTGCAGGACTATTTATATTATTATTTGAGCTTGTTAAAAATAGAAGAGGAATAAAATTCACTAAAAGCCAATTCGGACAGATAACTTTACTAGGATTAACGCAAACTACTCTTCAGTACATATTTTTTTATGTTGGAATGTCATATACTACAGGGGTAAGAGGCTCTATAATAAATGGAACAGGAACATTTGTAAGCATAATCTTAGCACATTTCCTTTATAAAAATGATAAGCTTAATTTTAATAAAATAGCAGGATGTTTGATAGGTTTCTTAGGTGTAATAATAGTTAATTTGAATGGAGAATCATTAGGGGGAAATGTTACATTTCAAGGAGAAGGTTTTATATTGCTTGCAACAATTATTTTTGCTGTTTCAGCTATATATGGTAAGAAAATAACTCAAGCACAGGAATCGTCAATAGTTACTGGATTTCAGCTGTTTATAGGAGGAATTGTCCTTGTAATTTTAGGATTTGCTTTAGGTGGAAGCCTAGAAGGATTTGCAATAAAGTCCACATCACTTTTAATATATATGGCATTATTATCTTCAGTAGCATTTACATTATGGACTCAATTATTAAAATATAATAAAGTTGGAATAATATCAGTATTTAATTTTTTAATACCTGTTTTTGGAACATTATTGTCAGCTATATTTTTGGGAGAAAATATATTTGATGTTAAGATATTAGCAGCTTTAATATTAGTTTGCTATGGGATATTTTTGGTTTATAGAGTTAAAAAAGAAAAGCAGTCAGAAGTTATTGTGTAAAAATTAAAAAGAAAAAATTTTTTTAAAAATTTCATCAACAGGAATTATAGTGATATAAAAAGACATGTATACGCTTTATATCAATGTCTTATAAGTAAAAGCAAATTGAGTTTTTCACTAGATTGAGGTAAACTGACTAATAATTGAAGAAATAATTTGTAGTTAATTTTTATGAGAAGTATCAAAGGTATTTTAAACTAATGATTTTCTAATGAAAAATAAACTACATAAGAAAAGGGGAATTATGAAAAAATTATTTAGTCTTGTAATTAGATTAATATTAGGCTTTTTTTTGTGTGCAAGTGGAACTGTATTAGCTCTTAATTCAAATTTGGGACTAAGTCCTTGGGATGTATTCCATCAAGGCTTGACTAATGTAACAAGTATAACCATGGGACAAGCAAGTATCATAGTTGGAGTGGTTATAGTAGTAATTGCTAGTTTGCTTGGAGTAAAGGTAGGGCTTGGAACTATAGCAAATATGATAGTAATAGGGTGCTTCATAGATCTTATAATCTATATGAAAATAATCCCGGTTTGTAATAATTTATTTTCAGGAATACTAATGATGATAGCTAGTTTGTTTGCATCAGCAATAGGCAGTTATCTTTATATAGGATGTGAAATGGGCTGTGGACCTAGAGATGGGCTTATGATTGCATTAGTAAAACGTACAGGAAAGCCAATAAGTATAATAAGATTTTGCATAGAAATGAGCGCTTTAATCATAGGGTGGATCTTAGGAGGATTTGTTGGAATTGGAACATTAGTAACTGCATTTGGAATAGGATATTGTGTTCAACTTATTTATAAGATATTTAAATCTGATGTAAAATTATTAAAGCATAGAACTATAAAAGAAGGATTTGAATTTTTGAGTGAGTGTATAACTAATTAGCAGCAAGGCATAATTAAAAATATTTATTTGATTGTGCCTTATTTAAGTTTATTAATATGGAGAGGATATAGCATGAAGAGATATAAATACACGGCTATATTCTTTCCATTTATTTTGCTCTGTTTAAATATATAAGGTTAATGAAGTAGAGATTAATTTAGGTGATTATCAGGGTTAATTAACTTTTGTATATATAAGTTGTATAATATAAACATTATGGTTATTTACAATTAGATAAGGAGGCTTAGCTTATGCTGAAGGAAATTCATGATAAACTCATAGAACTGACAGATGAAGAATCAAAGATTATAAGTGGAGAGAATGCAGTAAATAAGAGTATTTATACGGATGAAGGAAAATTTATCATTGATAGTAATAAGTTATTGCCAAGTGGAGAGTTAATAAATATTAGAAAACATACACGATTTATTAATTTTCCAAGCCACAAGCATAATTACATTGAATTTAATTATATTTACCAAGGAAAGTTAACTCAAGTAATTGATAATAAAGAAATCACACTGCAAAAGGGAGAATTGATTTTTTTAAATCAATATATAACTCATGAAATTAAGGCATCAAGGAAAGAAGATATAATAATTAATTTTATAATTAGGCCAGAATTTTTTGACTACATAATAACGCTTTTAGGTAATGAGAATATTATAAGTAAATTTCTATTGACCACATTATACACAAATTATGATGAAGGAGAATATCTATATTTTAAAGTTTCAGAGAGAAAAGATATACAGGATTTATTAGAAAGAATAATAATAGAAATATATACTTCATCAATAATGAAAAAAGCAACAATAAAGCTCTTAGTTGGACTATTATTAGTAGAGTTAATAAAGAATTCACAGGATATAGAAGCATATTCTGTGGATAATTATGAGAAGCTGTTAATAATTCAAAGCCTTAAATACATAGATGAATTTTATGACAAAGGAACTCTTTTAGAGTTATCGGAAAAACTAAAGCAGCCGGATTATAAACTCAGTAAATTGATAAAAAAGCATACTAAAATGACATTTAAGGAATTATTACAGGAAAGAAAGTTAAGCAAGTCTATTGAATTGATTAAATCAACCAAGTATTCTATTGTTGAAATAATAGATTTAGTTGGCTATGAGAATCCAACATATTTCTATAAGATATTTAAGAATAAATTTGGGATGACACCTAGAGATTATAAATTGAATATAAAGGATTAATTGAAAGCTTAAACCAAGTATCAAGTTTAAATTTTTATAAATATTAAAAAAGGCCTTTATATATAACTGAATTAAAAAATACTTAGATTACATTTTTTAATTCAGTTATATAGTAAGAGGCCTTTTGGTATTAATTATTTAAATTGTGAATCAAAAAGTTATATAAAGCACCTATAAGATTAGCATCATTTCTAAATTTACATCTAACAACTTGTGGCTTAGGAATATGAAGCTTAAAGTGGTCGTGATATTTATCTACATTCTTTTTTATATAATCGATTAAAATATCCTGACTACTTATTCCACCACCAATTGCAAATACTTCTGGATCTAAAATGCATTGGAGATTAAATATTTGAACTGCTAATTTATACGTAAAATCGTCTAATACTTTAAGTATATCTTTATCTCCAGCATTGGCATATTCAAATATCTTATATCCATCCAATTCTTGTTCAGGTATATTTTTTATTTTCGAAGCAGCATTTATTAATCCTTTAGATCCGTTTATTGCTGCCCAGTAATTTTCGTCATTTTCTGGGTCATAAATATTAGTGGTTATAAAACTAAATTCGCCTGCAAAAAAATTTTTACCTTTATAGATTTTTTTATCTTTTATAATTCCCCCGCCTACACCAGTCCCGAGGACTATAACAACACCATCATTAAAGTCTTTCAAGCTACCCTTCCAAGCTTCCGCTAATGCTGCACATTTTCCGTCATTTTCTATTGTTATTTTAGTAGGACATCTTTCTTCTAGTATTTTAACAATCTCTTTTTCATTATTATATTTTAAAAATCCGCCAGTGTAAGCATAACCTTTTTCACTATCTAAAATTCCAGGCATACTTATTGGCATTCCAACTATTTCACTTTTGTACTCATCATGTATTTTACCAATTACATCTACGAAACTTTCAATGCTGTCAACAGGTGTTGGTTTGCTCCCTTTCTCAATAAAATCTAAATCTTCAGTCATAAGCGCATATTTGATAGCACTACCGCCAATATCCAAAACTAAATATTTCATTTTTGCACCCCTTGATTATATTTTAATTTTTATAAGAGATATAGCTTACTCAATTAGCATAGTATATTTTGGAAAAAATTTCAATGAGCATATTCTTTTCAGCAAGTTGATTAGAGGCTATTTTTCATAGAAAAAAAGTAGGAACAGCATAATGTCCCTACTTTTTTTGAGTTATTTTTTTTATACAATCATTAAGCCAATCTATATAACTTTTTTCCCTCATAATAGCACCATTTAAAACAATATAGTCTCCAAAGTTTGGAGAAAATACTTTGGAAACATCCTTCTTTTTTAGAAGTTCTTCCATAGAACTTTCTAGATATTCTAATCTTTCAGAATGTTTATTCAGTGTACTTTCAAACTGCTTTAATAGAGTAGCATTATCCATTTCATCGCAGAAATAAGCCTTAAGCCTAAATATATCTTTAGGCGTTGGCTCTAAAGGTTCATCCTTTACAAGCCATTTTTGCAGGCTCTTTTTTCCCTTTTCAGTTATCGTATATAATTTTTTTTCTAATTTTTCACCCTGTATAACTGTCTCGTATGATATAAGCCCCTCATCTGTCAGTTTTTTTAGTTCAGGATAGATCTGACTATGCTTGGCATACCAAAATTCTACTAAGCCTTCATTAAAGGCTTTGGTTATATCATATCCTGTTAAAGGATTTCTATTAACAAGTCCTAAAATTGCATATTTTAAAGTTCTCATATATCTTTAGCACCTCGCTAGTTTTATAAGGTTATTTTATCATGATTAGATATAAATTGAAATATGTTATGAAAAAATAAACATGTCAATATTGACATGGTTGTTTTCTGAATATTATAATAATATTGGTGACAACATTACATTAGTAGGTATATGTTTGTTAAATGGTTAACGATTAAGTATTTATATTAGGAGGATGTGTATGAATAAGTACAAAAAGCTATTTGAACCAGTTATAATTGGTAAATGTGAAATAAAAAACCGTTTTGCATTGGCCCCAATGGGACCACTTGGGTTAGCTGATAGTGAAGGCGGTTTTAATCAAAGAGGAATTGATTATTATACTGAAAGAGCAAAAGGTGGTACTGGCTTAATTATTACAGGGGTTACTTTTGTAGATAATGAAATTGAAGAACATGGTATGCCAAATGTTCCATGTCCAACACACAATCCAGTACAATTTGTTAGAACAGGAAGAGAAATGACAGAAAGAATACATGCATATAATGCAAAGGTATTTTTACAGATGTCAGGTGGTTTTGGTAGAGTTACTATACCAACTAATCTTGGAGAATTTCCTCCAGTTGCACCATCACCAATTCAACATAGATGGCTTGATAAGACTTGCCGTGAACTTAAAGTAGAAGAAATTAAGACTATAGTTAAAAAATTTGGAGATGGAGCTTATAATGCAAAAAGAGCTGGTTTTGACGGAGTTCAAATTCATGCTGTTCATGAAGGATACCTTATAGACCAATTTGCTATTTCGTTATTTAATTATAGAATTGATGAATATGGTGGAAGCTTAGAAAACAGACTTCGTTTTGCACGTGAAATAGTTGAAGAAATTAAAAATAGATGTGGAGAAGATTTCCCAGTAACTCTTAGATATTCACCAAAGAGTTTTATAAAAGATTTAAGAGACGGAGCGCTTCCAGGTGAAGAGTTTACTGAAAAGGGAAGAGATTTAGAAGAAGGAATTGAAGCAGCAAAACTACTTGTATCATATGGATATGATTCATTAGATACAGATGTTGGGTCTTATGATTCATGGTGGTGGAGTCACCCTCCAATGTATCAAGAAAAAGGATTATACAGACCATATGCTAAGTTGATGAAAGAAACTGTTGATGTACCTATTATATGTGCAGGAAGAATGGATGATCCAGATATGGCTCTTGAAGCTGTTGAGAATGGTACATGTGACATTATAAGTCTTGGAAGACCACTACTTGCAGACCCAGACTATGTAAATAAGTTAAGAAGCAATAGAAATAAGTCTATTAGACCATGTATCTCATGTCAAGAAGGATGTATGGGACGTGTTCAACATTATTCATTGCTTAACTGTGCAGTAAATCCTCAAGCATGTAGGGAAAAAGATAATGCTTTAACACCAGTGATTAAGAAGAAAAAAGTTTTAATAGTTGGTGGTGGCGTTGCAGGCTGTGAAGCAGCAAGAGTTTTAGCACTTAGAGGTCATGAACCAGTTCTTTATGAAAAGAATGATAAGTTAGGCGGAAATCTTATTCCAGGTGGAGCACCAGATTTTAAGGAAGATGATATTGCTTTAGCTGCTTGGTATGCTCATACACTAGAAGAATTAAAGGTTGAAGTACATTTAAATAGCGAAGTAACAAAGGAGCAAGTATTAAAGTCTAATGCTGATGCTGTAATAATGGCTACTGGATCTACTCCAAAAGTATTTTCACTTGGAGATGATGATAAAGTATTTACAGCAGCAGAAGTACTACTTGGAAAGAAAGAGTCAGGAAATAATACTGTTGTAGTTGGAGGCGGATTAGTTGGCTGTGAATTAGCACTTGATCTTGCTAAAAAAGGTAAAAAGGTTACTATAGTGGAAGCATTGCATAAAATTCTTGCTTTAAATGGACCTCTATGTTCTGCAAACAGTGAAATGCTTGAAAAATTAGTACCGTTCAATGGTATTGAGGTTAAAGCAAATTCAAAGGTTAAAGCATATAAAGATGGAGCTCTAGAAATAGAAACAAAAGATGGAATAGAAAAGATTAAATGTGATTCAGTAATTCTTTCTGTAGGATATAAAGAAGAAAATTCTTTATATAAGGAATTAGAATTTGAAATTCCAGAAATTTATCTTTTAGGAGATGCACGTAAGGTTTCTAATATCATGTATGGTATTTGGGATGCTTATGAGGTTGCAAATCATATTTAATAAACTTAGTATATTAAATTATTATTTAATAAGTTCTAGTTATAAAAAAGTGTCGTATAGATTAATCTATAGGGCACTTTTTATCGTTTTAAATTAATCTTGATAAAGGAGTATCAGTAAGGAAGAGTCATGCTTAAAAGTAATGTAATTAACTAAATGAAAAAGTTTACTAAAATATATTGACTAGTGTTAAAAAACAGGATACAATTAACTTATTAAAATACATTTAAAAAGTTATTTAAAATCATAAGTAGAATGTTTTGTTTTTTAATGAAATAGAATATTACTATAGAAATGGAGGTTTAGTATGAGATATTTATTAGGCTTGGATATTGGAACATCAGGAACTAAAACAGCTTTGTTTAATGAAGAAGGGGAAACTATAAAAACTGCGACACACGGATATGATTTATTTCAACCACAAGTAGGGTGGGCTGAACAAAATCCTGAAGATTGGTGGCAGGCGTGTGTCAAAGGAATAAGAGATGTTATTGAAAAAAGTGGTGTACAAGCTTCTGACATTAAAGGTATTGGATTAAGCGGGCAGATGCATGGTCTTGTTCTAATGGATAAGGATTGCAAGGTAATTAGAAATTCTATAATCTGGTGTGATCAAAGAACAGAAAAAGAGTGCGAATACATGACAGAGGTTATAGGAAAAGAGAGATTAATTAAAATAACAGGTAATCCGGCTTTGACTGGTTTTACTCTTTCAAAGCTTCTATGGGTTAGAAATAATGAGCCAGATAATTATGAAAAAATATATAAAATACTTCTTCCAAAGGATTATATAAGATTTAAATTGACAAATGTTTTCGCAACAGAGGTTTCAGACGCTAGTGGTATGCAAATGCTTGATATAAACACTAGAAATTGGAGCGAGGAATTACTTAATGATTTAAATATTGATAAGAATATATTAGCAGATGTTTATGAATCAGTTGTTGTCAGTGGTCATGTTACTAAAGAGGCAGCAGAGCTTACAAATTTAGCAATAGATACACCTGTTGTTGGTGGGGCCGGAGATCAAGCAGCTGGAGCAATAGGAAATGGAATAGTAAGTGAAGGAATAATATCAACAACAATAGGTACTTCAGGAGTAGTATTTGCAGCAACTGATACACCTAGATTTGATGAAAAGGGAAGAGTTCATACTCTTTGCCATGCAGTACCTAATAAATGGCACGTGATGGGAGTTACTCAAGGGGCAGGTCTTTCATTAAATTGGTTTAAAAGAACATTCTGTGCAAAAGAGGTTGAAGAAAGCGAAAAATCAGGAATTGATATATATGATATATTAACTGAAAGAGCAGCACGATCTAAACCAGGATCTAATGGAATCGTTTATTTACCTTATCTAATGGGAGAAAGAACACCTCATATTGATCCTAATGTTAAAGGAGCCTTTTTAGGAGTATCACTTATAAATAATCATGATGATTTTACCCGTAGTATATTAGAAGGAGTTAGCTTTAGCTTAAAGAATTGTCTTGATATTATTGAGAATATGAATGTAGATATTAAGGAGATAAGAGTAAGCGGAGGCGGTGCAGAAAGCAGTATATGGAGACAAATATTAGCTGATATTTTTGGACATTCATTAACTACAGTAAAAGCATCAGAAGGCGGAGCACTTGGTGTAGCAATTCTTGCAGGAGTTGGAGCTGGAATATATGATTCAGTTGAAGATGCTTGCAATAAAATTGTAAAGGGAAATGAAAAGGTAGCACCAAATCTAGAATTAAAAGAGTTGTATTCAAAGGTATATGAAACATACAACTCAGCTTATCCTAAAATTAAAGATATATAAGAATGTATTAATGAATGATTATCTTAGGCATCTAATTTATAGTGTAATAGTACGCAGTTTACTAAATGTTGATTTTAGACTAAAAAAATTTATGATATCTATGGCTAGTTATCAATACTTTAATAAAAATAAGAATAATGTTATTATTTAAGAAAGCTACTATTATTCATAGATAGATGAGAGGAGCATTACAAAATTTGATAGAGGTAAATCATAGTAAAATAAAAGAAAGTAATAGAAAAAAAATAATATCATTATTATTAGAAAAAAATGAAATTGCTAAATTGGATATTTCAAGAATATTAGATATAAGTATAACTACAGTTTCTACTAACATTAATGAACTAAAAAGCGAAGGAATTGTAGAGGATGTAAGATCTTTGGAATCCACAGGAGGAAGAAAAGCAATTGCAATTAAATTAAATGAAAATTGTAGATATTCAATTGGAGTTGCATTAACTCCAAGTCATATTAAAGTAACCTTAGTTAATTTGAAGAAAAGAATTATTGAAAGTTTAAGAATAAGACATAAAAATAATGGAATAGAAAATATGCTATCAATAATTAAGGAAAATCTAGAGCTGATTATGGAAAAATATGATTTGAATTCTGAAAATCTGCTTGGAGTTGGATTTTCGTTACCAGGAACTGTGGATTTTAATGAAGGAATAATAAAATATTCATATCTTCTTGAAGCCAAAGATTTTAATTTGAAGGAAAAGTTTGAATATTTAAATGTACCTATATATGTAGATAATGAAGCTAACCTGTCAGCATATTATGAATTTTTAAATAGGAAAGATATGTTGGAAAATTTACTTTATATATCAATAACAGATGGATTAGGTCTTGGAATAGTTATAAATGGAAAAATATATAGGGGTGAAAATAATTCTTCGGGAGAGTTTGGTCATATAAAGGTAGCTATAGATGGAAAGAAATGCAAGTGTGGAGCTAAAGGATGTTTAGAAGCATATACCTCCATGAATGCATTGATAGACAGTTATAATGAAATGTCTTTGGAGGATATTTCAGATATAGATGAATTTGAAGAATTATATATGAAAAATGATTTAGCAACAAAAAAGGCATTAGATAAATACTTAAAAATACTAGGAATTGGAATATCAAACTTAATCATGTTATTGGATCCTAATAGCATAATTATAGGTGGAGATATTAACAACCTATTAACAGATAAAATAGATATACTGAAAAAAGTAGTATATAAAGATAATTTGTTCACAGATGAAAATAGTTGTAGCATTAGTGTAGCAAGCTTTAAAGAATCATATTTGCTGGGAGCAGCAATGCTACCTATTGAAGAATTTTTAGAAATTAAATAGTAGAGTGGTAGAGGCTGCTCTATTAATTTCAAAACTTATTAAATAAATTTTAAAAATACATTTTTGAAGTTTAAGTAGTAAGCTTATAATAGGGGAACCTTAAATTTCTGATTGGAACTCCGGATTTAAGGTGAACCTTTTATATATGAAAGATTAACTGGTACTTTTTAACTAAATGCAAAGAGGAGATGTTAAGAGAATGAGATTTTTTTTAGACACAGCAAATGTAGAACATATAAAAGAAGCAAATGAAATGGGAGTAATATGTGGAGTAACAACAAATCCATCGTTGATAGCAAAAGAAGGAAGAGATTTCAATGAAGTAATAAAAGAAATCACAGAAATAGTGGATGGACCAATAAGCGGAGAAGTAGTAAGCGAGGATGCAGCAGGAATGATAAAAGAAGGAAGAGAAATAGCTGCAATCCATAAAAATATGATAGTAAA
>JAEZKY010000294.1 GCA_023435985.1 Bacillota bacterium
TGTGTTTTTATAAAAATGATTGACGACACCCTCATTCTTCCAACACCCTCCAATCCATTTATCCATGCCATTTTCTCTTCTATGAAATCTTCAAAACATTCACACTTTATAATAAAGTCTGGAGAAAAATTGTCCACAAAACTATCAATTTCAGCCTCGATATATCCACATTAATCACAGTTTTTTTATAATAAAGTTTGCAGAAAACTGAACAGAAAAAGGGACATGAGAAAAGGGATAAGATTTATCAATATCTTATTTCAACACTCTCTCAAGCCTTGAAAATCAATACTTTAATCTTATCCCTCTGATTATTTTTCTATTTAAATTTCAATATAAAAATCAATATTCTTAACTCTTTTTTCTTGTCCTTTTGCCTTAAAATCTTCAATCTTTTTTATCATGTAAGCAATCTTTATTGTTAGGTAGTCAAAGATTTTTGTTGGGAGACAATTATTTTAATTCATGAATAAATAGTCCACTGCGTAGCTTAGGCTCAAACCAAGTTGATTTTGGAGGCATTACCTCTCCAATATCTGCAACACTCATTATGTCACCAACCTCAGTTGGATACATTGAGAATGCTATCTTCATATCAGTATGAACTCTTTTTTCAAGTTCTTTAAGTCCCCTTATTCCACCAATAAAATCTATTCTATCTGATGTTCTTACATCTTCAATACCTAAGATAGGCGTTAAGACGTTATTTTGCAGGATTGCAACATCAAGACTCTCTATTGGATCTTCTGCATTATAAGTTCCATCCTTTGCCTCAAGTAAATACCATTTATCTTCTACATACATTCCAAAGGTATGCTTTTTAGATGGTTTAACGGGTTCTTTACTTATCGATTCTATTATATTAAAATTACCTTTAAGCTTCTCTAATAATTCATCTTTAGTTAAGCCATTTAGGTCTTTAACAACTCTATTATAGTCCATAACCATTAAATCATTATCTGGAAATGCAACCGCTAAGAAGTAGTTAAATTCTTCATCTCCTGTATAATTAGGATTTTGCTGCCTTCTCTTAAGTCCGACTTTTACAGCCGATGCTGATCTATGATGTCCATCTGCAATATATAGATAATCTATTTCCTTAAACAAATCAATTAATTCGCTTATTATAATATCATTATCTACCACCCATACAATATGAGTTATTCCATCCTCAGCTACAAAATTATATACAGGTTTTCTTTTGCTCTCATTTTGAATCCATGCATCTATTATTTCTGATGCAATTTGGTCTTCTTTATAAGTTAAGAAAATTGGACCAGTATTGGCATCACAATAATCAACATGATTAATTCTGTCCTTCTCTTTATCTGCTCTAGTAAATTCATGTTTTTTTATGACATTATTCATATAATCATCAATTGATGCACAAAATACTATTCCAGTTTGAGATCTTCCATTCATAATCTGTCTGTATATATAAAGACAAGGCTTTTCATCTTTAATAAACTCTCCATCTGAAATCATTCCATAAAGATTATCCCTAGCCTTTTCATACACCCTTGGGTCATGAATATCTATTGATGGGTCTAAATCTATTTCAGCTCTATCAACATGGAGAAATGAGTGGGGGTTTCCCACTACCATTTCCCTTGCTTCTTCGCTGCTCATTACATCATAAGGTAAAGCTGCTATTTTTGAGGCTAATTCTTTAACCGGCCTTATTCCCTTAAAAGCTTTAATTACTGCCATTCAAAATTCCTCCCAAATACTATAGATTAAAGAATTCCTTAATTACTGAAACTACTTCTTCACCAATCCTTGTTTGAGCTTCTTCAGTTGCAGCCCCAATGTGTGGTGTAACACTTACTTTTGCATGGTTTATTAATTTTTCGTTTTTAGTTGGTTCCTCTTCAAATACATCAATACCTGCTCCGGCAATTTCTCCGTTATCAAGCGCTTCAAGTAAGGCTGCTTCATCAACAACTTTACCTCTAGCACAGTTGATAAGGTATGCTGTATTCTTCATTAATTGCAATTCTTTCTTCCCTATTAATGAACCTGCATTCTTATCGTATGGTACATGAAGTGAAATAAAGTCTGAAGTTTTTAATACTTCTTCCAATGATACAAAATCATAAGTTAACTCATCATGTTTTCCTTCAATTGTGTAATATACAACCTTCATACCTAAAGCTGTAGCTTTTTTAGCTAAAGATTGACCTATTCTTCCCATTCCAACAATTCCAAGTGTTTTTCCTGCAATTTCAGTTCCTTGATACTTCTTTTTATTCCATTCACCATTTCTCATTGTATAATTAGCTATGGCAATAAATCTTGCAAGTGCAAACATATGTCCAATTGCAAGTTCTGCAACTGAATCTGAACTTGCAGCTGGAGTATTTCTAACTGTTACTCCTTTTCCTTGAGCCGCTGGAATGTCTATATTATCAATTCCAACTCCTGCTCTGATAGCTAATTTTAACTTTCCACCAGCTTCTACTTCAAATACATCTGAAGTAAGCTTAGTAGCTGATCTTATAACTACTGCATCAAATTCCTTTAATTTTTCTCCTAGTACATCCTGCCCAAAATGCTCATTGACTACTTCTGCCCCAAGTGTCTCTAGAGCCGCAATTGCTGTACTTTCTAATCCGTCGTTTGTTAATACTTTGATCATTTTAAGAATCCCCCTTGATTATTAAATTGCTTATTGCTTTATATTCTTTTTTATTCAACAAGAATTTAAGACATATAGAAATAAAGTATTATAAAATTATATATCCTATTAAAACCATCTGAATTGTAGGGCTAAAAAAATAGCATAAATCTAAATTTTACTATATTTCTTAATAACTTTTAAATTCCTGCAATTGCATAAGTCCCATATGATGGTTATAATTTGTTAGTTTCTAAATTTATAATATTTATCTTATATTCTTAAAACTCATTTGTTTTATTCTACTACTTATTTGCTTTCAATTCAATACTTTACAGACCAAATTATGATTTTGATTATGCTTTTATATCCTATTCTCTGTAAACGGACACAATTCTCCAAAAAGCATTATAATTTTTTCTTGGTTTATAATATAATATCTTAATACTTTTTGATGAATAAATATTTATTATGGTTCACTCTAATTTTGTATGGTAGTCCATCTTATAAAATTGCATTAAAAATTTTAGAATACCTATTTAACATTTAGGTACATTGAAATTACTATAATATAAATTCATTATTATAACTTATATAATCTAACACATCCATGAATATTAGAATGAGCTGCCTTTCGCATATTATATACTCCCTTTTATGATAGACGGTTTTATTATTTTAACTATTCATCATAGAGAAAACATATCTGTAACAAGACAACTCTTTAATTTACTAAAATAAGTAATACTTAATATATACTTTTATATTTACACTCTAGATATTTCAAGAAATATTTTGTTGATATATCTTTTCCCGTTACTTTCTTAATTAATTCCTCTGGCGTGTATATAGCTCCATACTTATAAATATTATCCTTTAACCAATCGTTAATATATGTTAAATCTCCAATTTCTAAATCTTTTATAGCACTTCCATTGTCCTTTAGCAATTGATTGAGGAATTGCCCTCCATAAATATTACCTAGAGCATAAGTTGGAAAATATCCAAACTGTCCTGCAGCCCAATGTATATCCTGCAAAATTCCTTCATTATAATTTTTAGGTTCCACTCCTAAATATTCTTTATATTTCTCATTCCAAATTCTTGGTAAATCTTTAACTTCAATTTCCTCATTGATTAGCTGTTTCTCAATCTCATACCTAATTATTATGTGCAGATTATACGTTACTTCATCTGCTCCTGTCCTTATCAAAGAAGGAATAACATAATTAACTGAATCATAAAATTCCTCTACAGTTATATCTTTTAAATCTTCAAACTGCATTTTAATAAAAGGTAAGATAACACTTAAAAACTCTCTGCTTTTTCCAATAATATTTTCATAAAATCTAGATTGTGATTCATGCATACCTACAGAAGCTCCATGTTCTAGTCCTGTCCCCTGGAGTTCATCTGGTATGTGTTGTTCATACAATCCATGCCCGCCTTCATGAAGAATACTAAAAATATTTCCTAACAGATCATTTTCATAATAGTGAGTTGTTATTCTAACATCTCTATTTCCAATTTCAATTGTAAATGGATGAGTAGTTTCATCTAATCTTCCTGCTTCCATATCAAACTTGATTATATTTAATAAAAATAAACTGAGCCTTTTTTGTTTCTCTATTTCATATTTTCCACTTATATATTTTCTATCTATATGCTTTTTGCTATTTTTAACGTAATCCAATAATTCTAGTACTCCAATCTTCAGTTCATCAAGCAATTTATCTAATTTCCTTACAGTCATACCTTCCTCATATTGATTAAGCAGTGCATCATATCTATTTTCTTTATAACCGTAGTATTCAGCAAATTGTCTTTTAAAGTCCACCATTTTCTCTAAATTAGGTTCAAATATTTTAAAATCATCCTTTTTCCTTGCCTCTTCCCAAGCAGCTTCTGATAAAGCTGCAGCAATAGTAAATTCCATATGCATATTTGCTGGAATTTTACTTGCTTCGTCATATACTTTCTTCATTTCACGGATCATTGCTCTATCTATTTCAGACAGTTCATTATTAACAGGCTCAAAATACTTTATAAACTCTTCTACCGCACTTCCTGTTGATAGTTTGAAAATTTCTTCTGCTACAATTCCCATTGTAACTGATCTCTGCTCTAATGCTTTCACAGGCATAGTTATTTTCATATCCCAATAAGCAAGGTTTAACATTTTAATAAGACTTTCAACTTTAGTAATATGCTCCCGTACTTCATTTAATTTTCTATTTACTTCTTCCTTCAACTATATCTATTCACCTCCTCTTCTATTAAATATATATACCTCATTTATAAAGTTGACCCATTATATTGATATATTTATTAGATTTTAAGTAGATATATCCAATAAAAATCATAAATATTCTTGTATAGAAAACCTTTAAAGATGAATTGTTAAAAGCTTTATCTATTTTAAATTAACTAATTCATCCAAAACTTAGTTATGAATAAAATAATAAAGAAATAAATTAATACAATGGCAATTGCAAAAGGCATTATTATTTGAAATGACGCCATAATGAGCGCTATAAAGTCTTTTCTGCTAAGCTTTGAATTTTTTAGCTGCTTAACTTCTCCTTCAGTTTGCTTATCAGTGTTTCTCTCATATTTTATCTTTTCATTTTTCCATCTTAACAAATTTATCATACCTTCATGGCTTTATGGCAAGCTACAAAATGATTCTTCATAATCTCCCTATATTCTGGTTTTTCCTTTTCACATATTTCACTTGCATAAGGACACCTTGTATGAAACTTACACCCTGATGGAGGATTGGCAGGAGATGGTATATCCCCTTTTAATATTATTCTATTTCTTTTAGTTGTAGGATCAGGTATAGGAACAGCTGATAACAATGCTTTAGTATATGGATGAAGTGGATTTGAAAATAATTCTTCTTTATCTGTTAGTTCCACTATTGATCCTAAATACATAACACCTACTCTGTCACAAATATGCTCAACTACTGATAAATCATGAGAAATGAACATATAGGTAAAATTCTTTTCTCTTTGAAGTTTTACTAATAAATTTATTATTTGTGCTTGTATTGAAACATCTAGTGCTGATACAGGCTCATCTGCTACAATGAATTCTGGATTTAAGGCTAGTGCTCTTGCTATACCTATTCGCTGTCTCTGACCACCTGAGAATTCATGTGGAAACCTGTCTATTTGATATTCTGCAAGTCCACACATATTCATTATTTCAAGAACCTTTTCCCTCATTTTCCTTTTAGTAACTAGTTTATGATCAATCAAAGCCTCTCCTATTATTTCTCCAACTGTCATTCTAGGATTCAAGGATGAATATGGATCTTGAAATATAAGCTGCATCTTTCTTCTCATATTTCTAAGTTCATCTTTCTTAACTGAATTTATTAAGGTTCCAGAAAAATATACCTTTCCAGACGTAGGCTTAAGTAAATGGAGTATTGTTCTTCCTGCAGTAGATTTTCCACAGCCAGATTCTCCAACAATCCCTAAAACTTCTCCTTTTCTTATTTCAAAAGAAATATCATCTACTGCTTTTACCTGTCCAATAGTTCTTTTAAAAAATCCACCTTTAATTGGGAAATATTTTTTTAAATTTTCAACTTTTAATATTACTTCACTTTCCATTTAATTTTTTTCCCCCTTTGTGGCAGCTTCATCAAACAACCAACAGGCTACTTTATGGCCAGTACCTATAAGTTTGAGCTCTGGAATTTTATCTTTACAAATCTCCATACATCTATCACACCTATCACTAAAATAACAGGAATCCTTAATTCCTATGGGATTTGGAACTTGTCCTGGTATCGAATATAATTCCTCCTGTAGTTTTGTAATCACAGGTTTTGATTTTAATAGACCTATAGTATATGGATGAGATGGTGCCTTAAAGATTTCCATAACCTTTCCTTCTTCAACAACCTTTCCTGCATACATTACAACAACATAATCAGCCATTTCAGCAACAACCCCTAAGTCATGGGTAATCAAAAGAATTGACGTATTTAATTCTTGTTTTATATTTCTCATCAAGTCAAGTATCTGGGCCTGAATTGTAACATCTAATGCAGTTGTTGGCTCATCAGCTATTAAGATCTTTGGAGAACAGGCCAGTGCCATGGCTATCATGACTCTTTGCCTCATTCCACCTGATAATTCATGTGGATATGAATTTATTATTGAATCAGCCCTTGGAATTCCAACTTCCTTTAATAAACCAACCGCTCTTTCCTTTGCAGCCTTTTTATCCAACCCTTCATGTAAGATTAGCGGTTCCATCACTTGAAAGCCAACAGTAAATGTAGGATTTAATGAACTCATTGGCTCTTGGAAGATCATAGCTATATCCCTGCCTCTGATCTGCCTGATTTCATCTTCTGATAACTTTAATAAATCTTTCCCTTCAAAAATTATCTCTCCACCATCGAAAAAGCCATTATCCTTTGATATAAGTCCCATTATGCTAAGGGCCGTAATAGATTTACCACAACCCGATTCCCCAACTATACAAACTGTCTCTCCTTTTTTTACCTTGAAAGAAATGTCATTGACTGCCTTAAGAATACCAGCTTCTGTTTTAAAAAAAGTTTTTAAGCTGCTTACTTCAAGTAAGTTATCCTTCATAACTTTCTCCTCCTATCTCTTCATCTTAGGATCAAGAGCATCTCTAAGCCCATCCCCAAAGAGATTTACTGCCATAACTGTGATTAGAATACATATTCCTGGCGGTATCCATAGCCATTGTCTCTTCTGAAAATCAGCAAGTTTATTTGCTGCTGTCATCATATTCCCCCAAGATGGTACTGGCTCCGTAACTCCTAAGCCTAAATAACTTAACGCTGATTCTGTGAGTATTGCTGTTGCTACTCCAAGAGTAGCATTAACAATTATTGTTGGAATAACATTGGGTAACAGATGATTTATTATTTTTCTCGTATCTCTAAGACCTAAGGCTTCAGTAGCCTGCATAAATTCTTGTTCTCTAAGAGATAATATTTCTCCCCTTACAAGTCTTGCAACAGTAGGCCAGTATAATACTCCAAGGATAACCATCAAAGAGAATATTCTCATGCCTCCAGCTACTTTTAAATCTGATAATATACTTCCTAGAATTAATACTATTGGCAAAAATGGTAAAGATAAAAATATATCTGTTATTTCCATTAAAAATGAGTCTATCTTTCCTCCATAATATCCTGCTATGGCACCTATTAATGCACCTATTACTATTTCTATTATTACTGAAACTACTCCAACCAAAATTGAAATTCTTCCTCCATACATTAATCTTGTGAGCATGTCCCTTCCTAAATAATCTGTACCTAATATGTGCCCTTCCATCGGAGGCATCTTTATATTATCACTATGAGTGTTATAGCCATAATCTACAAACCAAGGCCCTATAAATGCAAATAAAATCATTACGATTAGTAATACTAAGCCAAGCATAGCAAACTTATTTTTTATTAATCTTCGCATTACAATTCTTCCTGGTGAATCAATTGCTTGATTTTCTTTATTTGTTTTATCCTTTCCACTAAACTGCGGTTTATGATTTATTTTATTTAGTATACTTTCCATGGCACATCCCCCTGTTACAATTTAATACGTGGATCAACCACAGCATATAAAACATCTGATAATAAATTTCCAAGCAGAGTTAATATAGCCATAAACATAGTGAATCCCATAAGAAGCGGATAATCTCTATTTAGTATTGCCTGATATGCAATATTACCTATCCCTGGCCATACAAATATTGTTTCTGTAATTATGGCTCCAGCAAAAAGACCTGGTATAGATAGTCCAATGTACGTTATTACGGGTATCATTCCATTTCTTAAAGCATGTTTATAGATTACTACTTTTTCCTTCAAGCCCTTGGCCCTGGCAGTCCTTATGTAATCCTGCCTTATTACTTCAAGCATAGAAGTTCTTACATAACGAATTATTGTTCCAACTTCAACTATAGTTAAAGTTATAAATGGCAGAAACATATGCTTTAAAATATCTATAAAATTGTCAATTCCAGATGCCTTTGAACCTGCTGTAGTCATTCCTCCTATAGGAAATAATCCTAAATTCAAAGAAAAAATCTCAATGGCCACTAATCCTACAAAAAAAGCTGGTAATGACAAAGTAACAAACGTAAATAATGTCAATATCTTATCAAAACCAGAATATTGTTTAACCGCTGAAACAATGCCTATTGGTATGCCTATTATTATGCAAAATAAAAAGGATGCTGCTGCCAATATAAAGGAGTTCCATACATAAGTATTTATAACTTCAGCTACAGGCTGCCTATATCTTAAGGAATCACCAAAATTACCAGTAACCACATTTTTTGCCCAATTTATATATCTAATTGGAACTGGTTTATCTAATCCATATATAGTCTTTAATTGCTGCATTTTTTCAGCGCTCATATTTTGATTAGCTTTACTATCTACAAAATCACCTGGTGCAAGACTTATTATCCCAAACAATATAATTGAAATTACAATTAAAGTAGGAATCATTTTTAAAATTCTTTTTATTATATACTGCCACATGAATCTATCCTCCAATCTAAAGCTTTTCCTTATAATCTATTAGAGGCATTCTTTAATAAAGATGCCTCCAATAGATTTAAACTTATTATTCCAAACTTACTTTCCATAAACTATAGGTATATTCCTCATAAGGCGAAGCATTTAGATTTTTGATCCTTCCATTGTATGCCCACATATCACTTCTTTGGTACATATATATATATGGTAAATCTTCATTTAATTCTGTATATAACTCTTTGTATAATTCTTTCAACTTATCTTTGTCCAACTCATTAGTTATTTTTGTATATATCTCATCGGCCTTAGGATCTGAATAATTTGTTTTATTTTGTGAACCTCCAGTTTTGTAAATGTCAGAATCATTAGGATCTGCAACTAAACTCCACGCCATAAATAGCATGTCCCAATTTCCACCCTTCTGCTTGTCTCTCATGGATGTAAAATCAAGCTTTTCACTGGTAAATTTAACACCAAGCTCCTTCCAATCTGAATCTGCTACAGAAAGAATTGAGTCTACCACTGGATTGTTTGAAGTACCTGTAAAATTAATCTCTAATTTTACACCATCTTTTTCTCTTATTCCATCGGCTCCTACTTTCCATCCTGCATCATCCAGCATCTTTTTAGCTTTCTCAATATCATATTTATAATCATTTTTACCTTCTGCATATGCCCACGAAACTTTAGATTGTGGTACATTTATAACCTGAGCATAATTATTGTATACAGAACTTACTATCTTTTCTCTATTTAATCCAATTGCCAAAGCTTGTCTTACAGCCTTATCCTTAAATTGAGGTTTAGCTTCATTAAAGGCTATATAACCGTAGCCATTGGTTGGAAATAGTTGATATCCGGCAAAGCCAAGAGTTTCAACACTATCTACATTATCTGAACTAACTGTAACATCAGTCATATCAATATCTCCTGATTGAAGCATTTGAATCTTCGTATCATCTGTGCACACTTTATATATAACGTTTTTAACTTTAGGAACTCCTAAAACAAACTTATCATTTGCTTCAAAATCAACTTCCTGTCCCTCAACATACTTAACGAATTTATATGGTCCTGATACAGGTCCTGGGGTTTTAAATACATCTTTTAACCCATCTGTATTTCCTTGCTTATAGTATTTTCCATAATAACTTTCAGGGATTACTTGTGTTCCACCTAATACATATATTCCTGATGAAGTCTTCTCATCTACTGTTATTTTAATAGTCTTATCATCTACAATTTCTATTCCTGAAATCTTATCACTTTTACCATCATGATAATCCTTTGCTCCTTTAACTTTCACTCTTCCTGTCATATAATCAAATGGACCATCATAGGTTCCATCGCAGACTACCTTAATCGAAAATTCTATATCTTTAGCTGTAATTGGTGTTCCATCAGACCAATTTGCATCTTTCTTTAATTTAAAAGTATATGTTAACCCATCATCAGATAAGGAATTACTTTCAAGTAAATAATTTTCAAGTTCTGCATCTTTCTTGGCTATCATTAATTCAGGATACATAATTCTGCAAATATAAGCATCGTACTGTCCATCACAATACAATGGATTAAATACACCATCAGGTGCTTCTGTTCCTATTATAAGGGTATCTTTCCTATCTTGAGCTGCTTGTGGATTTTTACTCATATCTGTAGCGTCATAGGTCTTTACCACATTTTCTGATAAATCCTGTTTCTCCGTTGTCTGTCCTATTC
>JAEZKY010000005.1 GCA_023435985.1 Bacillota bacterium
ATTCTTATTTTAATTTTTTTCTTTGAGTATTGCAAGAACTTATAATATTTTTACTATATTTTTCCATATTATATCATTTATATTTTTTGATATTAAAAATCCCCTGATTTCTCAGGGGATTGTAATATTACCTTTATTCAGTTGTGAATGGTAATAATGCTATATTTCTTGCTCTCTTAATTGAAGTTGTTAATTCTCTTTGATGCTTAGCACAAGCTCCAGAAATTCTTCTTGGAAGAATCTTTCCTCTTTCTGTAACATACTTTCTAAGCTTATTTATGTCTTTATAATCGATAAATTCAGCTTTATCTACGCAAAAAGCACAAACTTTTTTTCTAGATCTTCTCATTTTACCGCCTGGTCTTCTAGTGTTGTTACCTTCTTCTCTGCTCATCTTATTCCCTCCTTACTAAAATTTTAGAAAGGCATATCTCCGTCATCTACTGGAGTTATATCCTCTTCAAAGTCTCCGCCACTAAATGCATCATTTACTGGCATTGAATATTCATTGCCGTTACCAAAACTAGGTCCAGCATTATTTCCTGAAGCATTTCCTTTACTTAAGAACTGAACTTCTGTAGCAACCACTTCTGTCACATATCTTTTAGTACCATCTTTTGCTTCATAACTCCTGGTTTGAATTCTACCACTAATAGCCATTTGGCTACCTTTACTCATGTAATTAGCAGTACTTTCAGCTTGTTTGCCCCATACTACTACAGGCACAAAATCGGCTTCTCTCTGACCAGTCTTTGTGTTATATTTATCAACTGCTAATGTTAAGGTTGTTACTGCTGCTCCACTTCCTGGAGTAAATCTTAGTTCTGGATCTTTTGTTAATCTCCCAATTAGAACTACTTTATTCATTTACAACACCACCTTATACTTGTTCATTAACAATGATATGTCTTATAACGCCATCAGTTATTCTGAATATTCTATCTAACTCTTTTGGTAATTCAGGGTTAGCAGTAAAGTTAACTAAAGTATAATAACCTTCACTAACTTTTTTAATTTCATAAGCAAGCTTTCTCTTACCCCAGAAATCAACATTTTCTACTGTTCCTCCACCATTTTCTATAACACCCTTAAACTTTTCGATGTTAGCTTTAACAGTTTCTTCATCAAATGAAGGGTTTAATATAAATATAGTTTCGTACTTTCTCATTAATTTCACCTCCTCCCCTTGGACTAACGGCTATGCTTTGCATAGCAGGGATTACAATTTATAATTATATCATCTATTTAAGAAATATTCAAGTAAATTTCTAACTTTCTGAATTTATTACTATTTTCTTTGCTTCCTTTTTAAATTTACTTCTCGGGATCATTACAATTCTTCCACAACCTGTGCATTTAATCTTTATATCGGCACCTACTCGTATTACCTCAAATTGATTTGATCCGCATGGATGTTGTTTTTTCATTTCTACTATATCACCAAGGTTGAAACTTTCTACCATTACTTCTCATCCCTCCCTATATTTTAATAACTTAAATATTTTTTAAACTGTCTGGTGTTCTTATTTCATTTTTGTCTAATGTTAATTTTATAGCCATTCTAAGTTCATTTTCCATTTTCCATTGCATAAGTGGCTTTGCTTTACCAGTTACTCTTATAGTAACCCCCGATGCACCTAATGCCGTTAATCCAACCACCTCCAATGGATTGTCTATATACTTTACATTTTCTCCTTGAAATTCATTACAAGTGATTTTTATAATATCAATTACTCTTTTCACATCTTCTTCATATGAAATATTCACATCAACTGTAAATTTAATATCATTTCTAGAATGATTAGTTACGCCAGTAATAGAACCATTAGAAATAGAATGAACATCTCCATTGAAATCTGTAATCACTGTACTTCTAATTCCTATGCTCTTGACAATTCCACTGAAGCTACCTAAAGTCACATGATCTCCAACTCCAAACTGATTTTCAAATAAAATAAAGAATCCATTGATCAGGTCCTTTATTAAACTCTGCGCTCCAAGGCCAAGTGCTATTCCACCTATACTTGCAAATGTAAAAGATGTTCCAGTAAATATCATCGGTATTATTATTGCTATTCCTATAAAATATGCTGAATATTTCAGGACACTTTTTAACACTTCTCCTAGTGTTTTTGCTCTCTGTGTATCCAAAGAAAGCATAGCATTACTTTTTACTTGCTGCTCTACAAATTTTTTTATTAAGTGCTCTCCAATTTTTATTGAAAAGTATACCATAATAATAACACAAATAACTTTAATGACTATTTCTATTATTGTCGGAAGCCACATTAAATTCATAAATTGATCTTTATATTCTCCAATGGCCTTTTGTAATTCTGTTATATTGCCACCCAAAAATTATCCCTCCTATTTTTTAACCAGCATATAGCCTTCTTCATTTCTAAAATATGCATTTTTATATTCTAATATATTATTATCTATTATCGTATCTATTTCTTCTTTTTCATCTATCCTAATACATATTCCACAGCTCATGGTTATTGATGTAGGTGTAGGCATTATTCTAAAATTAAAATTTAATTCCTTTAATTTCTTTTCTGCTGCCATTGCATCATATGTATTTTTGAATACTATTATATAATAATTCATATTTGTACCACCTTTTTATATTAATATCATAATTCATATTATATATATTTTTTCTACTTTATAAAGGCAAAAATAAATTTACAATAAAAAACTTCTTAAATTTAGTGAAAAAAAAGCTTTTTTACTTTATAATTATATACAAATGCGATTATTAAGGAGATTGTAATGTTTTCAATTGTTAACATATTAAAAGCTATATCATTCGGTTTTTTTACTGGTTTTGTTGCCTCTATTCCATTAGGACCTTCTGGTCTTGAATCAGTTAGTCGTTCTATATCAAAAGGCTTCAAAGAGGGTTTTAAGGTATCCCTTGGAGCAGTATCTGCTGATATAGTATATATAATAATTATAAATCTAGGATTATTTACAATATTAACTAGTCATTCTAAACTTTACAATTTATTTTGGATAGTCTCTGGAATTGTTTTGGTTTTATCTAATAAAGTATCCTTTAAAAACACAAAATCAGAAGCCGAACTAGAAAAATCAATTTCCAAACGTACTTCTAATGGATTTATAACTGGTTTTTTAATAACATTTCTAAATCCTAGCACCCCATCATTATGGATTGCACTAAGTGGTACTGTATTCACTGTATGGAGACATCATGGAAGTACATTTTTTATTCTTTCTATTGCTTCAATGATTGTAGGGAGCATAACTTGGTTTTGTTTTCTTAATATTTCAGTAAGTAAAGGAATAAAGAAATTTAAGCCTAATTATGTGAACAATACAACAAAGCTTTTAGATTATTTTCTCTTTGCATTGGGTATAATATTTATCATTAGCGGAATTTATAAATTTATCTTTTAGAGGTGAACTATGGAAGTATATTTAGATAATGCATCAACTACTTTTCCAAAGCCAAAACAAGTTGTTGATGCTATGTATAATTATATGCTTACAGTAGGTGGAAATGCAGGCCGTGGAAATTACAGTAATTCACTTGAAAGCAATCGGTATCTATATAACGCCAGAGAAATTATCTGCGATTTCTTTGGTTTCGATTCTCCAAGCAATGTAATTTTCACTAATAATGTTACCACTTCTTTAAACATATTGATTAAGGGAATATTAAGACCTGGTGATCATGTAATAACATCCTCAATGGAACATAATTCTGTTATTAGACCACTCCACTTTTGTCAGGAGCATCTTAAAATAAAATTAGATATAATAAATGCGAATTCTCAAGGTTTCGTGGATATAAATGATCTTAAGAAAAAAATTAATAGTAGTACGAAACTGATTATAATTACTCAAGCATCAAATGTTACTGGTTCAATTCAAGATTTATATTCTATTGGCAAAATATGCAGTGATAATAATATATTCTTTATTGTTGATTCATCTCAAGGGGCAGGAACCTTAGATATTAACATGAAAAACATAAAAGCAAATGTGATAGCTTTTACAGGGCATAAAAGTTTATTAGGCCCGCAAGGAGTTGGCGGTTTTATTTTAGATTCTAAATTCAATGATTGTTGTTCTCCTCTTCTACAAGGTGGTACTGGAAGCCTTTCATATTCTCTTGAGCAACCTGATTTCTTGCCTGATAAATTTGAATGTGGAACTCATAATCTTCCAGGAATAATTGGCTTGGCTGAAGGAATTAAATATATAAACTCTATAGGTTTAAATAGTATACACGATCACAATCAATATTTAATAAATTATTTACTTGCTGGTTTATTGAATATTAATGGACTTACTATTTATGGCGATACGTCTGGTAAAATGTTAACTACATGCATTTCCATAAATGCTAATTCGTTAGATCCTTCTGAATTAGGTTATCATCTCGAATGTAATGGCATTAAAACCAGAACAGGTTTGCATTGTGCTCCTCTCGCACATAAAACTATAGGAACCTATCCTAATGGAACAGTAAGGTTAAGCATTAGTTATTTTACCACTAAGGAAGATATAGATTATACTCTTACGATTTTAAATAAAATTAAATCTAATTCATAGAAATAAAAACACTAGCATATATAAGGTTTTATTCTCCACTTCAAATAATGATTAAATAATTATTTGAAGTAATGAATAAAACCTTTTTTATTGGATATAAATCTATTGAGAGGAGGTTCTTTTATGTGTGAAAGTTTTTCTATAAATTCATCTTCAATTACTGCATGTATAAAAATCAAAAATTATTTATTAGCTGAATTGCAGCCAATACTAAATAATAATAGACCTATTATATTTGTTTGTATAGGTAGCGATAGATCTACAGGTGATTCTCTTGGTCCATTGGTAGGTCATAAATTAAAATATTTTTCAAGAAACAATATCTTAATTTATGGAACTTTAGAAAATCCTGTTCATGCTAAAAATATAGAAAGCACACTAAGTGAAATTTATCTTAAGTATAATAACCCATATATTATAGCGATCGATTCATGTTTAGGTTCTTTAAATAATATTGGCAAGATTTTTATACAAAAAAAGCCTCTGCTTCCTGGCTTAGCATTAAATAAAAAACTTCCTGCTGTTGGAGAGATGAGCATAACTGGAATTGTAAATATATCTAGTGGTTTTGATTTCTTAGTATTGCAAAATACCAGATTAAACACAGTGATGAATCTTGCCGAATCAATTTCTAGAGGAATATACTATTTTATTTTAAATAAAACTAGTATTTCAAAAGAAAATGTTCAAATATAAAATAGTTATTTAATTTAAATATTATATAAATCATCCTAAAATCAAAATACTTTTATTCAAATTCTTCTTTTAATTGTTTCACGTGAAACAATTAAAATGATATGTAAAGTAATTTAATTCAATAGTGTAAAGAACAAATCGTAGTTGACGTGGGAATCTCATTTTTTCTAGCATCTGTCTTTTCGAATGCATGTTAAAAAATTTGCAGGAGAATAAAATTTGTTCTTTTATTATTTTTTTCATATTAAATCTATTAAATATCTCTTTCCATAAGTTATCCACAGATTGTCAAACAATATAACTTCCTAAAAAAATAAAGGTGTCAACTCATTTGTTGACACCTTCAAATTTTAGATTATTTAGCTTCTTTGTTAGATGCTTCATTTAAAACATATAGTTCTTCTTCTGAAAGATCATATCTTGATATTCCTTTATCAATTGGCTTTGCATAAGTTGTGCTTTCTTGCCTTCCATATATTCCTGTTAGTATTACACCATCATTTTTATCATCTAACATAGCTATAGAAAAACTCAAATCACTACCAACATTTTCAAAAGCTTTATATCTCATTATAGCAACCTTTTGAATGCAATCTTTCATTTTTATCTCTAATCTCTTACATTCTTGTAAAGCTTTTTCAGATGTCTCTTTTGCTTCTTCTATATTATTTAATCTCTCTAATAACATTTCCTCTAAATTACTATTATTAGTTCCCTTCATCAATTTTCTATATTTAGTTTCTACTCTACCTACAGCCTTAAATAAAACTATAACTATTATAAATAATAAAATAATTACTACTAGCATTCCGAGAGTTAAAAGAGGCATTAATCCATTTATTGTGCTGATTAGTGTATTCAAAGTTCTGTCATTCCTTTCATAATTGTTTCACGTGAAACATTACATATTAATAATATCTAATATTCTCTGTAAATCTTCTTCTGAATAATATTCAATTTCAATTTTTCCTTTATTTTTTTTATTTAATATATTTACCTTAGTTCCAAAATAATTTTGAAGTTGATTTTTCACTTCTTTATAATAAGGATTTAATCTATCTAAAGATTCCTCAACTTTTTCTTTCTGCTCACTGTCATTAATCTTCTTTATAAGCTTTTCTAATTCTCTAACCGATAACTTTTCATCAATTACTTTCTGCGCTATTTCATATTGTTTTTCATTATCGCTAATAGCAAGTAGTGCTCTTCCATGCCCTTCAGTTATAATGCTTTCCACTATGTATTGTTGAACTCTTTCATCTAAATTAGTTAATCGTATTGTATTAGCAATTGTCACCCTTGACTTTCCAATTCTCTTACTTAACTCTTCTTGTGTTATTTTAAAATCATTTAATAACTTTTTATAAGCTAATGCTTCTTCAATTGGATTTAAATCTTGACGTTGAATATTCTCTATTAATGAAATTTCTAATATATCCCTGCTACTTAATTCCATTATTATTGCTGGTATTTCTTTTAGTCCTGCCATCTTAGCAGCTCTCCATCTTCTTTCACCAGCTACTATAATATATTGATCTTCATTATTTTTTCTTAGAATCAAAGGTTGAATTATACCATGCGTTTTTATTGATTCTGCTAATTCAGCTATCTTTTCTGAATCAAATGATTTTCTTGGTTGTTCTTCATCACTTTTAATTTTGTTTATTGAAATTAAAATTTTACTATTTTCTTCTACAACTTCATCTAATTCATCAGGTATAAGCGCACTCAAGCCCTTTCCTAAAGTAAACTTTTTTGCCATTATATCACCTACTGCTTCTTTAAAAATTCTTTTGTCAATTTTACGTAGGCTTCTGCACCCTTACACTTTTCATCATACAACATTATTGGTAGTCCAAAACTAGGTGCTTCTGCTAATCTTACATTTCTTGGAACTGTTGTTTTGTAGACTTTATCTTTAAAATACTTTTGAACTTCTTTTAAAACTTCTGTACTGAGATTTGTCCTATAATCAAACATAGTCATTATAACACCCTCAATGTCCAAATTCTTATTTAAAGATTTTTTAACTAACTGTATAGTGTTGATTAACTGACTCACGCCTTCTAATGCATAAAATTCACATTGAATTGGAATTAAAACCGAATCTGCACAAGTCAAAGCATTTATCGTTAATACGCCTAAAGATGGTGGGCAATCAATAAACACATAATCATATTCATTTTCAATATCTTCTAACTTCTTCTTTATTATATTTTCTCTATCGCTATTATTTATAAGCTCAACCTCAGCTCCTGCAAGTTCCATTGTTGATGGTGATATAAATAAATTTTGAACCAAATCACTTCTCACTATGGATTCCTTCATTGTTGCATCAGAAATTAAAACATCATAAACAGATAGATCTAGGTTATTTTTATCTAATCCTAATCCACTAGTCGTATTCCCCTGTGGATCTATATCTATAGTTAAAACCTTATAACCTTCTAAAGCTAAATAAGCACATAAGTTTATATTAGTAGTTGTTTTCCCGACTCCACCCTTTTGATTAAAAATACAAATTTTTTTCATAATATGCCCTAAAAGAGCTTCCCCCCTTCCCATATTAATATTATATATATTTTTTTAGGATAATAAAAGAATTATGTACTAAAAAACTGGCTAATATCCAAATTATCTTAAAAAAATAACTTAAATCTTTCATTTTTAAATAATTTCTATTATTAAGAACATAATAAAAGTTAAGGTACTAAGAATTACCTTAACTTTTATCTTTATAATACTCTTTAATTTTATTTCTTCACTTTTGGAATTTTTACAGTAACTTCTATAAATTCCTCTTCATCTTTATATGCATATTGTGCTGGAATATCAAACTTCTCTAAAACTTGCTTAATTGTATTTACATATAATTTTGCAGGTAGTACCCCTTTTATATTTCTCTTACTCTTATTTTTAAATTCCTCACCTGCTAACTTAAGCAATTCTTTATTTATAAATTCCTCAGTCTTTTTTACATTTAACCCATCTTTTATTACCTTTTGAACAATTTTTAATTGTAATTTTTCATCTGGAACAGTAAGTAATGCTCTTGCATGCCTTTCCGTTAACTTATTTTTTAAACATATTTCTCTAACTTCTGAACTCAATTTTAATAATCTTAACTTATTTGCAATTGTAGATTGTTTTTTACCCATTCTTTTTGCTAACTCGTCTTGCGTAAAATTATGATCATTAATTAAATTATAATATGCTTCTGCTTCCTCAATATAATTTAAATCTTCTCTTTGTAAGTTTTCCAGTAATGCTATTTGCGCTGATTCAGAATCTGTTATATCTATAATATTGCATGGAACTGTTTCTAAATTAGCTAATTTAGCAGCTCTAAGTCTTCTCTCTCCAGCTACCAGTTCAAAAACCTCGCCTCTTTTTCTTACTGTAAGTGGTTGAATTATTCCATACTGCTTAATTGATTGTGATAATTCTTCAATTGCTTCTTCATTAAAATATTTACGTGGTTGATAAATATTTGGAATTACCTTATCTATATTAATTTTTACTATTTCATTATTCATGCTCCCAACCCATCCCTTATTAAAACATTTTAACTCATCTATAATCTATTCTACTTTATCCATGTTTTTCCTTTTAAATTTTACTATTTATTATAATTTTACTTATATTGATCGACTAATACTATCATATGAACTATTTAAGTGGATTTTTAGTTATCAATCCAGCTTTTCTTGGATATATTTTGGCACATTCCTTAACTTTCTTTACAACAACTAAATTATGTTTTAATTCGGTACCTTCAATATTGACTTCACAAACTTCTATTAATTTGCCTCCAAGAATACTAATAGCATTTATACTTTCCTCAATTTCTTGGTCCACCGAAGGTCCTTTTAATGCAATAAAACTTCCACCATTCTTAACATATGGTAAGCATAATTCAGATAATACGCTCATATTAGCAACAGCTCTAGACGTCGCTATATCAAATCGTTCACGTAGCTTTCCATCTCTAGCTCCATCTTCTGCTCTTGAATGGATTGTCGTTACATTAGAGATACCAATCTTATTTATAACTGTATTCAAAAAATTAATTCTCTTGTTTAATGAATCTAACAATGTAACCTTAATATCGTCTTTCATAATAGCTATGGGTATTCCTGGAAACCCAGCACCAGTTCCAACATCTATTAAATTACCAGCTGTTTTGAACTCGTTTCTTTTAAATGCTTTTATAGAATCAATAAAGTGCTTTTTGATTACATCCTCATCATTTACTATTGCTGTCAAGTTTATCTTCTCGTTCCATTCTTGGAGAAGCTTCATGTAAATTATAAACTTCTCATACTGTTGTTTAGATAATTGTAAGCCAACCTCTTCTGCTGATTTAGCCATTAAATCATAAAAATCCATAAGTCCTCCATTAATAATTAAGATTGTTTATTATAGTGATGTTCAAGGTAAATAAGCAATACTGAAATATCTGCAGGAGACACTCCTGAAATTCGTGAAGCCTGACCTATACTTATTGGTTTTATATTGTTTAGCTTCTGTATAGCCTCTGTTCTTAATCCCTTCACATCACTATAATTAATGTCTTTAGGTAATAATTTTTTTTCAAATTTTTTAAACTGTTCAACTTGTTCAAGTTGACTTTGAATATATCCTTCATATTTTGTAAGTATATTTATTTGTTCACCTACATCATATGGTAATTCAGGTCTTTCTGGATCTAACGGTATCAAATCAAAATAATTTAATTCTGGCCTTTGCATAAGCTCATAGAAACTAATAGGTTTTCTTAATTCAGCTGAATTTAATGAAAATAAAAATTCGTTTACTTCCTTCTTATTAGTTATTTTTAAATTCTTTAATCTTTCTAATTCATTTTCAATGTTCTGTTTTCTTTTTAAAAATCTATTATATCTATCTTCACTAACTAATCCAGCTCTATGCCCAAACTCAGTTAGCCTGAAATCTGCATTATCTTGTCTTAATAATAACCTATATTCTGCTCTAGAAGTCATCATTCTATATGGTTCATTCGTCCCTTTAGTAACCAAGTCATCTATCAATACTCCTATATATGCATCAGAACGAGTTAAAACTAATGGCTCCTCATTTTTAATTTTTAAGGCTGCATTAATTCCCGCAACTATTCCTTGTGCACCCGCTTCCTCATATCCTGAACTTCCATTAAGCTGTCCAGCTCCATATAATCCCTCAACGTTCTTAAATTCCAATGTTGGTTTTAATTGAGTAGGATTAATTGAGTCATATTCAATAGCATATGCAGTTCTCATCATTTCAACATTTTCAAGTCCAGGTAAAGTCCTAAGCATCTTAATTTGAACTTCTTCAGGTAATGATGATGAAAAACCACCTACATACATTTCTAATGTATTTAGGCCTTCTGGTTCGATAAATATCTGATGTTGAGGTTTATCTGGGAATCTCATTATTTTATCTTCTATAGATGGACAATATCTAGGTCCAACTCCCTTTATACTCCCATTATAAATTGGCGATCTATCTATATTTTCTCTGATTATCTTACGCGTTTCTTCATTCGTATAAGTTAAATAACATGCTATCTGCTCTTTTTGTATATTCTCACTCATAAATGAAAATGGGACTATCTTTTCATCTCCATTCTGTTCAATCATCTTAGAAAAATCAAGTGATTTTCTATTTATTCTAGCTGGAGTTCCTGTTTTAAATCTTCTTAATTCAACTCCCAGTTCTAATAATGATTGAGATAAATCATTCGCTGGAAATAATCCATTAGGCCCTCCACTATATGATACTTCTCCAATAATAATCTTTCCCTTTAAATATGTACCTGTTGCAAGTACAACTGCTTTGCATTTAAAGACTGCACCATTTCTAGTTACTACTCCTTTTATTTTTCCATCCTCAACTTGAAGCTCTGTAACTTCAATCTGCCTTATTTTAAGATTTTCTTGTTCTTCTAAAACTCTTTTCATCCTAAATTGATAATCCTTTTTATCCGCCTGAGCTCTTAATGAATGAACTGCTGGTCCTTTTGATGTATTTAGCATTCTTGATTGGATAAATGTATTATCAATGTTTATACCCATTTCTCCACCAAGTGCATCAATTTCTCTTACTAAATGACCCTTTGCTGTACCACCTATATTAGGATTGCATGGCATTAGTGCTATTGAATCTAAATTTATTGTACATATTAATGTATTAAGTCCTAATCTCGATGAAGCTAATGCAGCTTCACATCCTGCATGACCGGCACCAACAACTATCACATCAAATTGTCCACCATCATAATTTACTGCCATCACTTTTACCTACTTTCCTACACAAAATTCACTAAAGATTTTGTTCAATAAATCTTCCTCTAATTCTTCTCCTGTTATTTCACCTAGCGCTTTCATCGCTGCTGTTATATAAATAGATATTAAATCAATATATTCATTAGCATTAATTCTGTTTAAAGCTGTATCACAATTTTCTAGTGCTCTATATAATGCCTGCTTATGTCTTGTATTTGAAATTGTTAAACTATCAGATGTTATTTCACCATTAAAGAATAAGTTTTTAATTTCGCTCTTTAACTTGTCAATTCCATTTTCCGTTTTTACAGATATATTTATTTTATTACTTAAGCTACTAATTATTTTCTCAGATATTTTTATATCCAAATCTACTTTATTTAACAATACTATATATTTCTTATCTTTTATCTTATCAATTATGATTTGGTCCTCTTCATCTATATCCCTAGATGCATCGAGCATTAATATTATCAAATCTGCTTCATCAATTTTTTCCTTAGATTTTTCCACACCCATTTTTTCAACTATATCTTCCGTATCTCTTATTCCTGCAGTATCAGTTATTTTAATAGGTATTCCTTCAATATTTATATATTCTTCAATAACATCTCTTGTTGTACCAGGAATATCTGTTACTATAGCTCTTTTTTCTCTTAATAATGCATTTAATAATGATGACTTTCCTACATTAGGTTTACCAACAATGACTACTTTAAGACCTTCTCTCAATATCTTGCCTTCATCCGCATTAGCTAATAAATGTTTTATCTTAACACTAGTATTATCAATGCCATTCTTAATTTGAGTAATTAAATTATCATCAATAATATCCTCATCATCCTCTGTAAAATCAACTGCATATTCAATTAATGCTAAAACATTTAATAGAAACTTCCTTAATTCTCCTATTTCCCTTGAAAGCGCTCCATTTCTTTGCATCATTGCTGATTTCATTGATAGCTCAGTTTTAGCTGTAATTATATCCATAACTGCTTCTGCCTGACTTAAATCTATTCTTCCATTTAAAAATGCCCTTTTAGTGAATTCACCTGGCTCTGCAATTCTCGCACCAGCCTTTATAATTTCGTTTAATACACTATTAGTTGATACAATGCCACCATGACAATTAATCTCAACTACATTTTCTCCAGTGTAGCTATTAGGTGCTTTCATATAACTTAAAATAACTTCATCAATAGTTTCCCTATTTTCTAATTCTACAACATTACCATATTTCATAGTATATGTCTGCATTTTTTCAATATCATAATTATTCTTAGAAACAAATATTCTACTTGCAATACTTAAAGACTTTGCACCAGAGATTCTAATTATAGCAACTCCACCTTCTCCAATAGGCGTAGCCACTGCACAAATAGTATCAAATTCCTTCATCTATTTTCCTCCTTGTATTTAAAGAAGAATTTCTACATCAATATCTATTCAAAACTAATATCAATTTTACATAACAAAACTTAATTAGTCAAAGTTATATTAATTTAATTTTTCTCCTTAAATTCTAAAACTTTATTCGTAAACCTAAAAAGAAAGCCTTTTAGGCTTTCTTCTACAAATCTTTTTTTAATTCAACAACTACTCTTCTAAACGGTTCATCACCTTCACTATATGTATTAATAAAGGCATCTTCCTGAAGTGCAGAATGAATGACTCGTCTCTCATATGGATTCATTGGTTCTAACTTAAATAATTTTCTTGTTTTCTTAACCTTATTAGCTGTCTTAATAGCAAGTCCCTTAAGGGTTTCTTCTCTTTTGCTTCTATAATTCTCAGTATCTAGTATGACCCTTTTATGAGGAAGTTCATGAATTTTATTAACTATTAATGAAACTAAATATTGTATAGAGTCCAATGTTTCACCTCTATAACCAATTATCAGTCCCATTCTTTCCCCTGATAAATTAATTGTAATAATATCATTTTCTTCTCTCACATCTATATCAGCTTCAATTTCCATACATTTAAGTATGTTAGTTATAAAATCTTTTGCTTCTTTAATATAATCATATTTACTAGTAACTCTAATTTTAGCTGGCTTAACTCCTATAACATTAAATAAGCCTTTTGAACCATACTCTAAAATTTCAACATCAACCATATTTTTCTCTGTATTTAGTTCAATTAAAGCTTTATTTAAGGCTTCTTCAACAGTTTTTCCTTCCATTTCTATTGATTTCATCGGTTAATTCACCACCTCTAATATCCAAGCAAACTTAAATTACTTAATTATTTATTCTTTTTTTTCTTTTTACTAGCTAAATTTTTAGGTTCCTCAACTGCCATAACGAATTTTTCTGATTCAACTTTAGCTTCTTTCTCTTTAGCTTCATTTATATCTTTTACTGCAGGTCTATAATTTAAGAAATATGTTTGTATAGTTTGAATCAAATTACCAATTATCCAATAAAAAACTAATATAGCACTGAAATTCCATGACATGAATCCCATCATTCCAGCCATAGCTAAATTCATAGTTCCCATATTCATTCCATTAGGTTGAGATGGAGTAGATTTGGTCATTAAATATGACGGCAAGTATGTTGATAACGCAGCTAAAATAGCTAATATATGCCATGGATCAGGAGAAAATAAGTCTTTAATCCATAAAAATGATGCTCCTTCAATTCCATGTATTCCCATGAATACCCAATAAAGAGCCATCAATATTGGTAATGGAAGTAATGATGGTAGGCATCCTCCAGCCATACTAACATTATTATCCTTGTATAGCTTCATAGTTTCCACACTTAATTTTTCTTTATCATCCTTATATTTCTCTTGAAGTTTTTTAATTTCTGGTTGAAGTTTTTGCATCCCCCGTGTAGACTTTGCCGCCTTAATGTTAAATGGCAATATTAAAATTCTTATAATTAAAGTAAATAAAAATATCGCTAAAACATAAGATAGCCCAACATCTGATACTCCCACGTTAACTATGAAGTTATGCAGGGAATCAAATATACTCTTCATAAAATCAACTATCGCTTGAAACATTAAAATATATCCCTCCTATATTTCATCTTACTGGATCATATCCACCCTTGCCAAAAGGATTACATCTTAATATTCTGTAAATCGCCATTATGCTTCCTTTAACTGCTCCATACTTATTTATAGCATCTAGAGCATATTGTGAACATGTTGGTGTAAATCTACAGCATGAAGGTCTCCCCGGTGAAATATGTTTTCTATAAACATTAATTAGGCATATTAGTAATTTCTTCATTGTATAAGCCTGCCTTTTTAATTAAATTTTTCATAGCTTTTTCTACTTCAAAATAACCTTTATCTTTAATAGGATTTCTTGCTATAAAAATAAAATCATATCCTTTTACTATATAATTATAATTTAATCTAAAACTTTCGCTTACTAGTCTTTTGCATCTACTCCTAATAACACTGTTTCCTACTTTTTTACTCACAGAAACACCTAATTTATTATAACAATTAAGATATTTATCTTTATTTTTTTTATTCCTTATTATATACATAACTAAAAGATCATTTGCAAATGATTTACCTCTTTTATATATAATTGTAAATTCAAAATTTTTCTTCAATCTATAAATCATAGATATTTTTATTCTCCTTTTTTCCCTGCATTTGCAGAAAAAAGGCCACTTAGAGCGGCCCTTAAGCTGTTAATTTTTTTCTTCCTTTTTGTCTTCTGCTTTTAAGAATGTTTCTTCCTGATTGAGTGCTCATTCTTTTTCTGAAACCATGTTCCTTTTTTCTTTGTCTCTTTTTAGGTTGATAAGTCATGAACATTAACATGCACCCCCTTAAATATATTATTTTATAGTAAAAACTATCCTTACCAATTTTAAATTTTACTTAATCTATTATATATATATACTATTTTTCTGTCAAGGTGGTAATAATTGTTGATAAATATATTTATATATATTTTTTTTGTGGATAATTTCTTGAATATCAACAATTACTTATGTTATCATAAATATTATGTTGTGAATAACTTATTATTTTAAGAACTTATCCACATGTGTGGATAAATATGTGCATAACTTGTTTGCTTTATATATTTGCTATGACTGCAAATTGTATATTTGCTTGATTATGTACATGTTTATAACTTTTATAGTTACATGTTATTAAATTTTTAATCAATTTATATATAAACATAATTATTAACATGTTGATATATTTATATACATACTTGGCGATAATATACTACTGTTGATATATCTGTTGATAAATTGTACATAAGTCACATAAAAATTTTTTTTTATAAAATACTGGAGGAATAATAAGAATGGATGCCGATCTAAAAAACTTGTGGGATAAAACCTTAAATATTATAAAAAGTGAACTTAGTGAAGTTAGCTTCAATACTTGGATTAAAAGCTGTGAACCTATATCTATCTCTTCAGATACGTTAAAGATAAGCGTTCCAAATTCTTTTACTCAAGATATTTTAGATAAGCGTTATAAAGATTTAGTTGCAAATTCCATAAAAGCTGTTTGTTCGAAATTATATACAATTGAATTTATTATAATGTCTGATAACTACGAAAAAGATGAAAATAAGAGCAACACTCCCCAAGCGTCAAAATCAATTACGGTTAATGATGAAATGTCTTCGACGCTGAATCCAAAGTATACTTTTAATTCTTTCGTAATAGGTAATAGTAATCGATTTGCTCATGCTGCATCGCTTGCAGTCGCAGAATCACCAGCCAAAGCCTATAATCCATTGTTTATATATGGAGGTGTTGGACTTGGGAAAACTCATTTAATGCATGCTATAGGTCATTATATTTTAGATGGTAATCCCAATGCTAAAGTAGTATACGTTTCTTCTGAAAAATTTACTAATGAGCTAATTAATGCAATTAAAGATGATAAAAATGAAGAATTCAGAAATAAATATAGGAACGTAGATATTCTACTTATTGATGATATACAATTTATAGCAGGAAAAGAACGTACACAGGAAGAATTCTTCCATACATTTAACGCATTACATGATGCAAATAAACAAATCATATTATCTTCAGATAGGCCACCAAAGGAAATTCCAACATTAGAAGACAGATTACGCTCCAGATTCGAGTGGGGATTAATTGCAGACATACAAGTACCGGATTTCGAAACCAGAATGGCCATTTTGAAAAAGAAGGCTGATGTTGAAAATTTAAATGTAGCTAATGAAGTTATGGGATATATTGCTACAAGAATTAAGTCAAATATCAGAGAGCTTGAAGGCGCTTTAATAAGAATCATTGCTTACTCTTCATTAACTAATCGAGAAGTTACAGTGGATCTAGCTTCTGAAGCATTGAAAGATATAATTTCTAAAAAACAAGGCAAGCATGTAACTATCGATTCTATACAAGATGTGGTCTCTAGTTACTTTAATTTGCGTGTTGATGACTTAAAATCTCAAAGAAGAACCAGAAATGTTGCTTATCCAAGACAAATTGCAATGTATCTAAGTAGAAAATTAACAGATATGTCCTTGCCTAAAATTGGAGAAGAATTTGGTGGACGAGATCATACTACTGTTATTCATGCTTACGAAAAAATATCTGAAAATCTAAAAACTGACGATTCATTGCAAAATACAGTTAATGATATAACTAAAAAATTGACTCAAAATTAATCCACAGATGTATATAACAATTATATAATATATTGTGGATAATATTTTTTTAGTTATAATATGTTTATAGTTGTGGATAAGTGGTTTTATTTGTTACCGTATTATCCACAATATTTTTGAATAAACTTTTGTTGACATCACTTACTTTAAAGTAGTTATCAACAAATTAACACTCCCTACTACTATTATTACTATAAAAATATTTATCTATCTCTATTTTTTATCTTTAATTTCCTGTTAATAAATAAGGAGGATTTCAAAATGATTTTTACATGTGAAAAACAAAAAATATTAGAAGGCATATCAATAGTTCAAAAAGCTATAACTGGTAAATCAACTATGCCTATACTTGAAGGTATATATATAAAAACTGAACAATCAGCACTAACACTTATAGGTTCAGATATGGATGTTAGTATTCAAACTTCTGTTGATGCTGTAATTATAGAAGAGGGCAGCATTGTAATAGATGCTAAAATATTTGGTGAAATAATAAGAAAACTACCAAATTCAACTATTAAAATCGAGACTATTGAAAATCAGTTAATTAGAATAACTTGTGAAAAATCTATATTTGATGTTGTTTATATGAACACAAACGAATTTCCTGAGTTACCTGAGATCAATGAAAATTTAAAAATATCAGTAAACCAAAATATACTAAAAAACATGATAAAAGGAACATCTTTTGCTATAGCTCAAGATGAAACACGACCAATTCTCCAAGGTATATTGTTTGAAGTAAAAAGTAAAAATTTAAATTTAGTTGCTCTTGATGGTTATAGATTGGCAATTAGAAGTGAATTTCTAGATACTGATATTGATATAGAAGTTGTTATACCTGGAAAAACGTTAAATGAAGTATCTAAAATATTAGAAGATGTGGACGATATCGTAGATATAACATTTACTAATAATCATATATTATTCAATCTAGAAAGAACTAGAATAATATCTAGGTTATTAGAGGGAAAATTCATAAATTATAATTCATTATTACCACAAGAATATAAATTATTTGTTAATGTTAAGAGACAAGAATTACAAAATGCTATTGAAAGAGCATCTTTAATGGCTAAGGATGGAAATACCAATTTAATAAAACTAGATTTACAACAAGATAATTTAATAATTACATCTAATTCTCAATTGGGAAAGGTAAGAGAAGAAATATCAATAAAATTGCAAGGCGAAGAAGTACAAATTGCATTTAACTCTAAATATCTATTAGATGTGTTAAAAAATGTAGAAGAAGACGAAGTTATCATGAAAATGACTTCAAGTATAAGTCCATGTGTAATTGAAGAAAAAGATAATGAAAATTCTAAATACTTAGTTTTACCAGTAAGATTGATGAGATAGGAGGATAAATATTATTTTTTAATATTTATGGGAAATGAAATGGATAAAATAAAAATTAATACTGAATTTATAAAGTTAGATGCTTTTTTAAAATGGGCTGCAATTGCTAGTTCAGGTGCAGAAGCTAAACTTTATATACAAGATGGATTAGTTAAAGTAAATAATGAAATTTGCATTCAAAGAGGAAAAAAATTAAAAATAGGTGATATTATAAGTTTTGAAAATTCAGATTTTGAAATTATATGAAATAATTATTAAATAATAAGTAAACTGTTATTTTATTATTATGATATAATTATTTATAGGTGTATTTTTTATGTATGTTAAAAATATAAGTTTAGTTAATTATAGGAACTATTCGAATTTAAGCATAGAATTGGCTAAAAATGTTAATGTATTTATAGGAGATAATGCTCAAGGAAAGACTAACATTTTAGAGTCAATTTATTATGGTGCCTTTGCTAAATCGCATAGGACTTCAAAGGACAAAGAGCTAATAAATTGGAATAAAGATAAGGCTTACATAAGCTTACTTGTTGGTAAAAATAGACTTGATAAGAAAATAGATATAAATATACTAAGGGATGGTAAAAAAGCTATAAAAGTAAATAATATTAAAGTAAGTAAGATTGGTGAACTATTTGGAACATTTAATGTCGTAATGTTTTCTCCTGAAGATTTAAAAGTTATTAAAGAGGCTCCAAATCTAAGAAGAAGATTATTAGATATGGAGTTATCTCAAATAAATTCAAAATATTATTTTAATTTGGTTCAGTATAACAAAATTTTAAATGAACGAAATATTTTATTAAAAAGCAAAACATTCAATGAAGATGTTTTAGAGGTCTATGATATACAATTAATTGAATATGCTGATTATATTATCTCAAAACGGTTAGAATATATAGAAAAGATAAATCGTTATGGAAGTGAAATACATAAAGAGATAACATCTGGTAAAGAAGATATTAATTTTAGGTATAGCTGTACTGTTAACTTTGCTGATTTTAAAAATAATTATTCAAAAAAGTTAAAAGACAATTTAATAAGAGATAGAGAAAAAGGGTTAACATCAGTAGGACCTCATAGAGATGATTTTAACGTTTTTATAAATAACGTTGATGTTAAGACTTTTGGATCTCAAGGACAGCAGCGTACATCAATTCTAACTATGAAATTTTCATCTTTAAAAATCATTAAAGAAGTTACAGGAGAGTATCCGGTTTTATTACTAGACGATGTTCTTTCGGAACTTGATATAAATAGACAAAGATATATATTAAGTACGATACAGGACATACAAACAATAATAACATGTACTGGAGTAGATGATTTAAGAGATTATTTAGATGATAAAGCTAAGAGATTTGTTGTATTAAATGGACAAATTTTAAATTAAAGGAGGAATATTTAGTGTTTTTACATTTAGGTGAAAATGTTGTGGTTCCAATTAAAGATATTATCGGAATATTCGATTTACAAAATACAATGTATAGTTCAGATACAATACAGTTTTTGAGATTGGCTGAAGAGGATGGATTTGTGGAAAGAATTACAGGTGAAAAGCCAAAATCATTTATTATAGCAGAGGTCAATAATAAGAGTAAAATATATCTTTCGCCGATATCATCAACAACATTAACAAAAAGAACTGATATGGAGTATAGTTCATAATTTTATAAAATTAAAAATTTTAATATTTATTAAGTTTAGGAGGAGTCTGATTTGGAACAAAATAATAGAGAATATGATGAAAATCAGATACAAGTTCTTGAAGGATTAGAAGCAGTAAGAAAAAGACCAGGTATGTATATCGGAAGCACAAGCCCAAGAGGCCTTCATCATTTAGTTTATGAAATAGTTGATAATAGTATCGATGAAGCATTAGCTGGGTATTGCAAAAAAATAGAAGTGTATATCAATGAGGATAATTCAATTACAGTAACTGATGATGGTAGAGGCATGCCCGTAGGAATTCATCCTAAAATGGGAAAGTCTACTGTTGAAGTTATAATGACAATACTACATGCTGGTGGTAAATTTGGCGGTGGAGGATATAAAGTTTCAGGTGGACTACATGGAGTTGGTGCATCTGTGGTTAATGCACTGTCAGAAGAATGTACTGTTACAGTTAAAAGAGATGGACATATATGGGAGCAAAAATATAGTAAGGGTAAGGTTCTTACTGAAGTTACTCAAATAGGAAACAGCGATGAAACTGGAACAGAAACATATTTTAAACCTGATGTAGAAATATTTGATGAAATAGTTTTTGATTTTGAAGTATTATCTCAAAGGTTAAGAGAATTAGCTTTCTTAAATAAAGGTATATACATAAAGCTAGTAGATAAAAGAGATGAAAAAGAAGAAGTTTTTCATTATGAGGGTGGAATCAAATCATTTGTTAGCTATTTAAATAGAAACAAGGTACCACTTCACGATGAACCAATATATATCGAGGGAGTAAAAGATAATATAGCTGTGGAGGTAGCACTTCAATATAACGATGGATATACTGAAAATATTTTTTCTTTTGCAAATAATATTGATACGGTAGAAGGGGGAACTCATCTAGTTGGTTTTAAGACCGCACTTACAAGAGTATTTAATGATTATGCAAAGAAATTTGGTCATATAAAAGAAAATGATAAGAATTTTACTGGTGATGATATAAGAGAAGGACTTACAGGGGTTATATCTGTTAAGATTGAAGAACCACAATTTGAAGGTCAAACTAAAACAAAATTAGGAAATAGTGAAGTCAGAGGAATTGTTGATTCTATTGTTGGAGAAAATGTAGGAACATTCTTAGAAGAAAACCCCAATATAGGAAAATTAATAGTGGATAAAGCATTAATGGCGGCAAGAGCTAGAGATGCAGCAAGAAAAGCAAGAGAATTGACAAGAAAATCAGTATTAGAAAGATCTACATTGCCTGGGAAATTAGCTGATTGTTCTTCAAAGGATCCTAGAGAATGTGAAATTTACATTGTCGAAGGAGATTCAGCGGGTGGATCAGCGAAGCAAGGAAGAAATAGAAAATTCCAAGCAATTCTGCCTTTAAGAGGAAAAATATTAAATGTTGAAAAGCAAAGATTAGATAGAATATTAAATGCAGATACAATTAGGTCTATGGTTACTGCATTTGGTGCTGGTATTGGAAATGATTTTGATATAGAAAAAATAAGATATAACAGAATTATAATTATGACTGATGCCGATGTTGATGGAGCTCATATTAGAACATTATTATTAACATTTTTCTATAGATATATGAAAAATTTAATTAATGATGGTCACGTGTATATAGCACAACCACCGCTATACAAAGTTAGCAAAGGTAAAAAAGATTATTATGCGTATACAGATGCTGAGCTAGAAAATGTATTGGCTGAAGTTGGAGGAAAAGACAATTCCACTGACATTCAAAGATACAAAGGTTTAGGTGAAATGAATGCGACTCAATTATGGGATACAACAATGGATCCGGAAAAGAGAATTTTATTAAAAGTAAATATAGAAGATGCTATGGCTGCTGATGAAATTTTCACAATTTTAATGGGTGAAAAAGTTGAACCAAGAAAAGAGTTTATACAACAAAATGCTAAATATGTTGTTAATTTAGACATTTAGTACTGATATGAGGTGAAGTACATGAATTTTAATGAGGGTAAAGTTGAACTCGTAGATATTAATAAAGAAATGAAAAGATGCTACATAGATTATGCTATGAGCGTTATAGTCGGGCGTGCACTGCCAGATGTTAGGGATGGATTAAAACCTGTTCATAGAAGAATATTATATTCATTGCAGGAACTAGGATTAACCCCTGATAAAGGATATAGAAAGTGTGCAAGAATAGTTGGAGATGTTTTAGGTAAATATCATCCACATGGTGATAGTTCTGTGTATGATGCGCTAGTAAGAATGGCTCAAGATTTTTCAATGAGATATATGTTGGTTGATGGGCATGGAAACTTTGGATCAGTAGATGGTGATAGTGCTGCTGCTATGAGATATACAGAAGCTAAGATGAATAAAATAGCTGTTGAAATGTTAAGAGACATAAACAAAAACACAGTTGATTTTATGCCTAATTTCGATGGTGAAGAACAAGAACCAGTGGTTGTTCCATCTAGATTTCCAAATCTTTTAGTAAATGGATCATCAGGAATAGCTGTTGGAATGGCAACTAATATTCCCCCACATAATTTAGGTGAAATAATAGATGGGACAATTATGCTTATAGATAATCCTGAAAGTACAATTTTAGAGCTTATGGGAAAGATTCAAGGACCAGATTTTCCAACAGGAGCCACTATTATGGGAAAAGCAGGCATAAGAGAAGCTTATGAAACTGGTAAAGGAAAAGTTGTTGTTAGAGCAAATGCTCAAATTGAAGAAGAGAATGGAAGACATACAATAGTAATTACCGAAATACCATATCAAGTTAACAAAGCAAAACTCATCGAAAATATTGCTGATTTAGTAAAAGATAAAAAGATTACTGGAATATCTGATCTAAGAGATGAGTCAGATAGAGAAGGTATGAGAATTGTAATTGAACTTAAAAGAGATGCTAATCCTAATGTAGTATTAAACTTATTATATAAACATACAAAACTTCAAGATACATTTGGAATTATTAT
>JAEZKY010000073.1 GCA_023435985.1 Bacillota bacterium
ACCTCATACTCACTAAACACAAACATTAGTCTTTGTGACATTTCATTGTTTGGTATTCCATAAAAATCATGAGGCGTTATATGGTGCATAGTAAAAATATTATAAAGCCGAGCGATTATTCTACTTCCTCGGCTGATGAGTTTTTTATATCTTCTGCTTCTTCAAGTTCATCTCCAAAACCGCTAAGATCTAAAACCTTACTTGCTAAAGCTGATATTTCTCCAGCTAATAGCTTTCTCTTAATAAATTGTTTTCCATCACTTACGTTTGCAGATTCTAATAATTTAGGATTATTCCAATCTAGGTTAGTGGTTGATCCAACGACTATTCCAGCATCATATTCAGCATTATCAAGTTTTTCTTCGGTTCTTCCACTTATTTTTCTTTTTCTAGTACATTCTTTTTTAATCCTATCCATCTCTTTTCTAGTAAGACCTTTAAGTTCTACTGGAATACCTAATCTTTCTAATACAATAGTTGTTTTAGGTACTTCATATGTTCCCATTAATTTATTTATTATTTCATTCTCCTTCATTTCTAATACCTTGTTTTCTTCTTCTACATTTTTTCTCATTTTCAAATTCCTCTCTTTCAAATAATAATTTTTTTAATAGTAGCAAGGATTTAATACCTTAATACATAAAAATAACTGCTAATATTAATCAGCAGTTATGGCATCTACTAATTCATAATCAGTAAATACAAAAGGAGTTTCTTCTTCACAAAGTTCTCCTGGTTTAATATTTATTAAATTTATTTTTGAAGCTCTACAGTTCTTAAGTCTTATTCTTTCATAACCATAAGCTTCAGGATCATCTAGTTCTGATAAAATTTCAAATTTTTTAAATCCTCTTTTTATCATTTCGGAAGTTACTTTCCATCCTTTTAATGTTCCGCTTCCTTTTTTAGCACCTGGTTTATATCCTGTCCATTCAGATCCCGCTGTTAATATTTCTTTCATATCAACTTCAACATCTGCTGTACATTCACTTGTTTCAGAATGCCACTTCCCATCTAAATAAATCTTCCCATATGTACCACTACATACTCTACTTGCGTCTAATGGTTCACTCATTTAATACACTTCCTTTCTTCTTTGTTATTGTAAGTTACCAGTACCGTAAATTCTCTTAGTTACATTTACGTAATCAGCTGACCACTTCCAGAAAAACTCATCATTTTCAGCTGTATTCTGTAATTCTTCATCTGTTTCAACTGTATAGGAACTTATGATACCAAGCTTTTTCCATTCATCAAAGAAATTTTTAATTCCATTAAGAATAAGAGTGTGACCAGTATCATCACTACTTGTTTTACCTACATAGTTTTCTTCGCCATCAAGAGAAGTAGATTGATTTACTGTATTTATAAATCTAATTGCTCTAATGTTGCCTAAAACTTTATCATTATCATTTTCATAATTTTTGTAGGTATTAACATCATCTATAACTACTACATTTCCATTTGAATAAGTGAATACTATTGTCCCAGCTTCTAATGCAGTTGTTATCTCACTTCTTGTTAGTCTTGGCTGAACATCTTCAAAAATTGTTGCAGCATTACAGATACTTTCTTTAAGACTTGTACTTAATGCTAATGCAGCTACGTAAACCATGGCTTCTGCAATTGTATATTCAGCACCATCATAAATTAATTTTTCAGCATAACCATTGTGCATAATTGTACTGTTATAATTTTTTGATACAGAATTAGCAGCATCTAAAGAACTTTCATTTGTAGCGCCAAAAATAAGTACATCTAATCCCTCTTCCTTACAAGCCTGCCCCCATTCATGTACACTAGCAATTAGTGCCTGATCCGCTATACCATCTAAAACAAATCCGTCTATTTGTTGCCTTTTAAATTCTTCTAATGCATCTAAATAATTCTCATTTGTTATTGCAGCTGTACCATTATTTCCACCAGTAAATCCTACAGAAGATACATTTGCAAGTGTTCCAGTTGCTCCATTAACTAAACTAGCTTTAGCATATTTTCCTATACTTGATTTATTAATTAAAGTAACTATTTCTTCTAAAGTTCCAGTTACATTTTCAATTTTAGTTAAAAGTGTTGTTCCTTCATAAAAAGAAATATTTTTATTTAATGGATTAACAACATTTGAGGCAACCGTTACTTTAAAATCTCTATCTGTTGGATATAAGGTTTCTAATTTAATAGCATCCGCTGGTGATCCATCTGCGTTTTGTAATATCAATGTAGCTGTTTTAGCTGAACTATCTGCTAATCTATAAAGCATTAACTCTTTAGGTGAACCTAATAAAGCTATTCTTCCTAATTTATAAGCCGTAAAGTCCATGCTCGTTCCAAAGTTATTTTTAAGACTAGTTAAGCCACTTACTTTAAATACCTGATTTATTGGTCCCCAGTTACTTTTTACTGGCATAGCTAGAGTACCCTGAATAGAATCAGATGTCTCCTCTGCTATTTGCTGCATTCTATTATAAAAGCCTGGTATCTCTGGTTTATTTGTTTCACTCCAATCTCCTCTTGCCATCACTTAACCTTCTTTCCTAAGAAATTTTTCATTAACTGTATAAATTCAGTCTTAGTTAGTTCTTGTTTTTCACAATTAAAAAAAGCACCTTTAACAGCCATACTTGAGTAGCCTAGTGCTTTTGCGTTATCTATGAATTGTTGCTGAGTGAATTTTTCTTCAACTACGGTTTTATTTACTGCAGCTTTATCCGGCGTTGTTTCAACTTTCGCTGTTTCTTTATCTTCAACTTCTGCCAAAATCATCACTTCCTTTTTATTTTAATGTTCCTTTACCTTTGATATGTTTTACAGTTTCAACTGGCTTATAATACATTCCTCTTTTGAAAAATTCTATGGTCAATTGCCCTTGTGTTAACATATCCGCTTCTCTATTTTCGCTTATATTGTTTATTGTTAAATACCTTCTTTCTTGAATATTAAAAGGTATCCTTAGATCCTGGATAAGATTTTGTTCTACCTCATCTAATACTTTATTAATTTGGTTCGTATCAGAATGTACTATATGCCCTACAATAACCTTAGTCTCTTTAATAACAGAATTTAATTCTCGCATATTACTTGTACTTTTTACTCTCCATAAAATAGATGGTACAGAAAAGTTCCTCTTCCAGTTGTTTAAATAAACAGGATAATCAATTATTGTTTTGGTGTAATTCCTTAAAGCTTCTAGCCACTCATCTGCATTATCTCCTGTTTCATCATGTAAAGCTATAACAGTAAATTTTAATCCTCTGGCTATTGCATCCCATTCAGTATCAATAACATCTTGTCCTATAGCTCCAGCAAACTTACATGTGAAGGTTTCATTTGCTTTTGTATCTTCAACAACCTGCATATTTAGTGATTTAATTACCTTATCAGCTAGTGCATCTAGGTTTTTAAAAGTAGTTCTATTTTCATATAGCCATATTTCTATATTTCGTTTAAATCCAATTACTTCTCCATTATCATCATCTGAGCCTTGAACTATTACTGCATAAGGTTTTAAGGTATCTACCGTAGGTACTGTAGGTTCATAACAATCTTTAAGATCAGTAACCGAATTTATTAAATGTTGTCTAATTCCTGCTCTCATTTAATATTTAATCACTCCAATAATCTATAATAGTATTTTTTATCCTTTCCTTATTTTCTAACATCGTATTTTCTATGGTATTAAACCCTTTAGTTCCTGGATGATTAACCTGTTTTACTGGATGTGCTACGCCTTTCCAATATAAAGCTTTTTTATTTTTAGGCCTTATTATATGTGGTGGAGTTCCATTTTCAAGATATTCTCCATATTGAACTCCATGTGAAGTATATATGGTGTATTCATTATTTTGAACCTCTACCTCACCATGTATAGCTTGTCTTGCATGTCCTGTTCTATCTTTCCACTTAGCATTTGCCTTTGTTTCATCTCTTAAAGTCTCAGACCAATTTACGCAAAGAGCATACATTCCAGCTGATTTTCTTTGAATATAATCTATAACTCTAAAACCCACATAAGCGACCTCCTTTAGCTGACTTTTTCAAGATCTATCTGATATCCACATAGTTCACCTTTGATTGTTTGCGGATATACTGCAACTATTTTCATATGTCCATATATACAATCAAATTCAATACTACTTTTGGGGCTAATTTCAAAATCAACTGTACTATCTGCCAGCATCCCATATCTTTTAGACTTATATGACATACCTATAGTATTTGATGTTATTTGAATATCACTTTTTTGTTGATGATATATTCTAACTGTAAGAGTATTTTCTCTTTCTTCTTCATCAAAACATCCTTCTTTTAAGACCTTAACTATCTGCTTAATTTTAATTTCAGTAGGATTAAGGCTAATGCTTTTTATAATATCAGCCTTCCTTCTCTCAGCAGTAATCATATATTAATCTCCGTATCAATTCCTAACATAATACTTCCGATATCTTTTTTATTTTTACACATAGCCTTGTATGTTTCTGCATTTTGATAAGCTACTGATACTAAATCCTTTATATTAGAGCTTTTATAGCTTTCTTCACCTATTTTATATTCAGTCATCTCTCCTACTGAATTTTCATACATAGTAGCTTTTAATATCCATCCTTGACTAGCAGCACAATAAATGCAATCTGCTTCACTTATTAGCATGTCTATTTCATCATCTGTAAATGATTTTTTATCTTTATCATTCAATAATAACCTTAGTTTAATTTTTAGGGTTTCTGTTGATGTCATATTCTCATCACCTCATATAAAATAGAGATTCTTATATTATTTTAGACTTATTTCCTGAACATTTTCATCTATTGCTGCATAAGCGCCTCTATAAGCATATCCAACTATTTGCTCTTCAACTAATCTAGAAAGATCTCCAGAAGTCGCTTCAATTTCAAGATCCTTCTTTAATAATTCCTTAAACCCTCTTCTTGGTCTTATTAAATAGGCTTTTCCTTGTTCTACTCCTTGATATGAATAAGCTTTCTTTCCTACTGTTATTTCCCATCCATCATAATAAATTATAGAATCTATACCACTAACTGCTGGATAAGTAGTTCCATTAATTTGATATCCACCTTTAAGAGCCATTTCTATGTTATCTTTATCCATACTTGAAGCTAATAATATTGTTCCTGGTCTTTTCTTAGTTCTACTGTCACTTAATGCCTTATTAAATGTTTTGTAGTATCTTACCCAAACATCATCGTCTGCAGTACCCTGATAAGATGTTTTATTATCAACTTTGTAAGTAGCTTTTAAGATTGGAGATAGATACAAATGATTAAGTAATGCATTATATGCTTCTCCCATAGCCTTATTTAAAAGCTCAACTGAAAAGCTATCATTAAAATCTTTCATTTCCTTGGTATATTCGAATCCGGCTGTATAAGTCATAATTCTAGCAACTGGTCCATGTTCTGCTTGTAAAGAACCAAATTTAATTTCTTGTCCTTCCATATGTTCAGAGAATACAACTGTTCCATATAAAGCCCATTTAGCATCAATAACCTTAGGCATATTTGGATCAGATAACAATTCATATATAGGCTTATAAAGCAAAGGAACCTGTTCTCTTCCTAGTTCTACATCAAGAACTACTTTCCTTAATAGATCCTTGTATTGTGCTAAACTTCCACTTCTAAGCATTTCACCTATCGGTTGAGTAAACTCAAAAGTTTCCATTTCACCATTAACTATTTTCTTATCAACGTCAAACTCCTGTCCATTTAATACAAATGGGACCTTAGATTCAACTGTTTGATTGCGTCTCTCATTCTTTAACGTTTCTACACTATAAATTCTAACTGACATTTATTTATCACTCCTTTAACTTATTTAAACTTGTGGTCCTAATATGAACCAAATTACATTATTAGTATCTTTAGCTGCTGTAACTCTTCCTACAATTCTATTTGTATCTTCTGTTTCTGTTAAAATACCATTAGCTGCATCATAGTAAATGGTTGTACCTACTGCAAAAGCATCTTCAGTATTTATCTGATCCGTTTCATATTCAGCCTGTTCAATACTTAAAACCATCTCCTCACCAGCTTCTGCAGATTGAACTGCCATCCCCAGAAATCCATTTATTAAATAAAACTTGCCTTCTTCTACTTCTTTATCAGCTGTAACCCTTACGGATTTACCATCACTTATTTTGCCTCCTGCAATAGTTTCTAATGTCGTTGGTACTGGTTGTCCTTTAAATGCCATTATTAATTCCTCCTCTTAATTAAATACTTGCTCTTTTTATTTTCAATGTTGATGTTGTTTTATCTGCATTACCTGGAGTTGCAGTTCCTGCTGGTATATCAACATGATTACTAGAAATTAAATTCTTTACGAAATCATCTGTTAATATAGCATCAATTTCTCCGGCAATAATTTCCTTAGTGGCTCCTCCTTCTACTTTAAGCATTTTCTTAACTAAGCCTTGAGCCATTTCTCCAACTACTTTTTCCTTAATTACCTCATCAATTGTTTTAGCAAAATTATCTTTCTTATTATTTTCTATAGCTTCACCTGCTTTTTTAGCAACTTCTACTACGTCCATTTCGCCACTAACATTTAAAGCCTCTTTTACCTTGTTTAAAGTATCCTGCGCTTTAACTGCTTCTTTAACTTCCTCCATTTCTCCAGCTATCTTATCTGTTGTAAGCCCCATTTCTCCTAACACTTGTGAATATGTTACTTCTCCTGTTTGAAGCAACCCTTTAAGATTTTTCATTGTCTCTGCAAAATTCATGCTTTCACTTCCTCCTTCATTCATTTCTCCTGTTGTTACAGGCTCATATATTCTTTTCTCTGAAACTTCTGTCTTATCTCCTAAGACAACTTGATTGTTATTTATAGTAAATGGAATACTATATAGTTTAGTAGGTAAGTTTTGTTGTTCATATTCAACTATCGCTGTGCTATCCTCATATCTAACACTTCTAACCCAAACATAACTTCCATTATTATTAGCATTAAAATAGACTTTAGCAGCTTCTCTTAGATCTTCTTTAAGCTTTTCAAATGTACCATCTAATTGTTCACCTCCTGCATACTCTTCAAAATCCTCCATTTCCATACCCACTATTTTTGTGGGCATGCCTGGCCTATGTAGTGGTGTCCAATCTATAGACAATGGATTATATCCTACTACATCCATCTCACCCTTTGCTCCCTTTTTGAGTTTAGGATAGCCAAATATACTTACCTCCTTTATTCTCCCTGTTCTTATCCATCTTTTTAAATTGGTTGCATCTGCATCAATTATGCCTCTAAAATAAGCTTTATTATCCTTCATCTCAGCTCCTATCCAATGTGTAGCTGGTGGAACAAACTCTGTGCTTATATTCTCTGCCTTTTGATGACCTAGAAAACCATTAAGAGTATTTGTATTAGTGTAATCCACAATATCTTTTAGACTTTTAGCAGTATAATTCCAGCCTCTTTTGCTTTTAGTTGCTGGTATTTCTACAACTACTTCTAGAGGATCACTATCCATTGCTTTCATAGAATCTATATCTACTCCTTGCGCTAACGGAATATCATCTGGTTTTATTTGAGATATAGCAGCATTTACAGAATCAATTTCTCCATAAGCTTCAGACATTTCACCTGTTGCTTTACTAATATACATTTTTACTTCACCACCTTTCATATAGTTGGATTTAAAAGCGTAATTAAACATAATCACTTTCCTTTAAAGCCAAAATAAAAAGCCTTAATTATTCGTAAGACTTTTAGTAACTTTTAAATCATTAGATATTTAGTTATTTTTTATAAACATCTTGGTACCAATTTTCAATACTAGGCTCACTTGCCGGATCAGCATTCCATCTTTTTAACCTTTGAACAAAATCTTCTGGTCTTTCATTTACTGTAGTAACTATGCATAAACAATTAGGATGAAATGGATATAAAGGTGCTTCATCTATAGGATAAACTCCTATGCCTAATCCATATCTATCTGTACCTGTAATATCATCACATATATCTGGCTTTGGATGTGATGCTGATAATATGTACTTAACACCGCTACAACTTGGACTAACTTTGGCTGCTGATAAAGTAGCCTCTCCATAAGCTGCTGTCATTTCACTTCTAGCAAGTCTTAGTGCTTCATAGCTTACATTCCTTGGTACTCTATTCCCTATCCTATCCATCATGTTTGGATATTCAGATGCTAATGTTTTCTTTTCTTTTAATACATACTGTTCTAATGCTTTTGCGGTTTTAGTGCAATCTTGGCCTTCTGCAACTGCTGCCTGAATTATATCAGTCATATTTTGTCTATACTTTTTAGACTTGGACCATATTCTATCTGAAAGATATAGCCCGTCTTGTGTTCGACTCCATGTGGCCTCTACTGCTTTTTCATTAACTCTAAAGTATATTTTACTTACATTTGTTGCAGTTATTTTATTTATTCCAGCCTTTCCTATAACATCTATTGCGATTGCTTTAGAATATCCTGTAGCAGCATCTACGTTTTCTCTTGCATACTTTTCAAAATTCATAGTGAGCTGCCCACTTAATCTATCTTCTGCTTCTTTTAAAGAATTGTATATTTGCTGCAATCTTTTTTTATTTACAGGAGAAAGCCCTCCCTTTTTTAATTCCTTGGTTATACTTCTAGTAATCTTTATATAGACTTCTCTAATTTCTAAGTCTTGTGTTAATCTTAAATCTATAAACTTTTTTCTAGCTTGCAATGCCCAGGTTTTATAATCTCCAGCTATCGATTTTAATTCATCAATCTCTTTACTCATCTTTATTTACCTTATTTATTTCATTTTCTATATCGTCTTTCTCATCTTCCAATCCTCCAGCATCATCAAGTCTATATCTTAACATCTTAGTTTTTATTATCTTTTCTCTTTCTCCTACAATCTCTGGATCATCGCTTATATAATCATTCATGGTATCAATATATTTAGATAAGAAGTTCACTGCTGACTCTTCGCTTATAAAATTACCAGATAGAGCTTTATCTAGTGAATTACATACTTTTTCAAGTGTATCCGCAAGTTCTTTATCATCTTTAGAATTAACTTCATCCCATCCCAAAGTAACACTATACGAAGAAAAGTTAACTCCTACAGATTTAGCTGACATAACCAAAATCATTCTTGCAAGTGTTTGCCACTGTTCTGTAAACTGTTCTCTTTTACGTCTTATTTTATTAACCATTATAGGCATTTGCTCTTTTACGCTAGCTAATGCACTTGGAGTATGAACTCCAAATATAAATTCTGGCGTTTCTGATACATCAACTATGCAGTAAAACAAAAGCTTTAATAATATCTGAGCATCTCCTGTAGCACTATTGACTTCTATAAAAGAAGCATCCTCTCCATCAGTTAAAAATAATATTTCATGGCCATCAAGATTTACCTTTCCACCATCTTTTGCAAACTTAACTGGATCATCTATACCAAAGTTATTTCTCAAAAATCCTGCTACATCTTTAAGCTTTATTTTAAGCTTAGGTGTACTATGCATTTTACTTCCTTTGAGAGCATGCATCATAACATCATGATAGGCTTTCAAAAGTGGTTCTATTGGTTCTATATCAGATTGTCCAAACTTCATGGTTTCATCAGGCTCATTCTTAAAATGTACTATAGGAATAAATCCCCATACATTAGGTGTTTCACCTGCTTCCATTCCTTCTGGAATATCTCCATCAATCTCTATAACCCGATTTTCTGCAGTTACAATTTGTTTGATTTTAGCCTTCTTTTTATTTCCTTCTAAATCTGTCCACTCCTGCTCACTCTTTAGAATATACGCTATAGGCTCTTTAGTTGTTGAATCTAATATTATGTCATCTACTTCTTCAGGAGGAATTATATTGTATATTAACATCACTGGCTTATCTGGATACAAAGGATTTTCTTTTTCTTCTCTGGTAATCCATATATAGCAATCTCCCAATTTCAAAGCGTGATTATGAGTCCTTAACATTTTTGAAGTATTATCTAGTATAAAATCATCTAATATTGGCTGTGCATTTTCGTCTTCCGTAATAAAATGTGGTACTCCCATAAAACCTACCGTACTATTTATAATAGGTTTTACAAATGAGCTTCCCAATTTGTAATCATCTTTTGTATTGTTATAAAGTTCTCTAGCAACCTCATAATCTACTTTGCTTGAATTTAAAGAATAAACTCCACCATAAGAACCACCTTCTGATCTCATCATTTCTCCACTAGCTTTCTTCTTAAACAAACTACTAATAAAAGATTTTAACCCCATATTCGCCCTCCTTTCAGTAAAGATAAATCGCTAATTCCATTCTCAGCAAACGAATATATAACAGCATCAGCTAAATCTGGTGATTCTCCTATTCTCTTTTTCATTTCTTCTTTCTTCTCAAGATCTATTCTTCCCTTAGAATCTATTCTGAACTTTCTGTTAGATAGCTGTTTAATGAGCTTATCATTATTAGGTAGTTCTATAGTGGATTCTTTACCTTGCACAAAGTTAGTAAAGTTTTCTTCAAGGATATCTCTCATATTTCCCCACATCTCGGCTGACTTATCTGAATAATGTTCTTCATCATTGGCTTTGGAACCATTCTTAATTGGTATAACTTCATAACCCAATCTTTCTTGTCTTATGACTTCATTTAATCTATCAGTTACTCCTCCACCAAGGCCATCATCATCAACTCTTATTTTTACTTTGTTAATATGCTTATACTCATTCTTAAATTTATCTGCAGCTCTTAATATATTTCCTGTAGTCTCCATAGTATCTTTTTTAGTGTATGTTAATAAATCAAATACCTTGTTACCTATCCTAGGAGCTATAACTGATTCATCATTACCGAATCTAGCTATATCTGCGCCTATATGTAGAGTAAAGTTATTATGGATACTATTAATCTTTGTTATTGTAGCCGTTTCTGCATACTCAAGACTAATAAGAGAATCACTTTCTCCTTTAGGAAACTCTCCTTCAACTCTGACTCTCCATACATCAGAGCCTTCATGATATTTTCTTTTTAGCATTTCTATATTATCTTTACTAGTTCTAGGACTCTCCAGCGATGATACTTTAAATGTTTTATATAAATCTCTATCCCTATTATGGCTATCATAAAAAGTTCCAGATGTTCTTGTTGGATTTCCACACATAAGCAGCTTATTTTCATATCCAGTTAATGTTCCGAGTATAGCTTCCATAATAGGATCTGCTACACCAGATGCTTCATCAACTACAAATAACATATAATCCTCATGGAAGCCTTGCATATTTTCAGGCCTAGTAGCAGTCTTAGCAGTAGCCCACCAACGTTCACTATAACCTTTCATGTAGATTTTGGTTTTAGTCCATTCTAGTAGATTTTCTATTTTGCTACTGGATAACCACTTAGATATTTCAGCCCACAATACATCATAAAGCTGCTGCCTAGTTGGAGCTGTTGCGATAACTTTAGGAAATGGTCTAGTACATAAATACCAGGTAACAACTATACTTTCTAACCCAGTTTTGCCTACTCCTTGACCAGAACGTACACTTACCTTTGGACTTTTTGCTAGTGCCATTAATACATCGCTTTGCCATTTATCGGCATGAAAGTTCATCATGTCTTCTGCAAACCATACTGGATTCTCCCAATAGTTATCCAATAAAGTTAGTAGCGACTTATCCATTTTTCTCACATCTCTTTGCTGCTATTTCTTGTATTGCCTCTGTCCATAGTTTAGTTTCATCATCTTTACCATCACCTTTGGAATTTTCTATATCGGCTTTTAGTTTATTAATTCTAAGCTTTTGTTCTTCAGTAGCTAGCCCCCAATTCTTATGGAGCATTTCATCATACTGCCTTATCTGACCTCTAAGTTCAGACATAGCTCTGCTTTGTGCATTTAGAAAAGTAGCTTGTCTATCCCAGGCAAATTGGAACTCATATTCTATTTCAGTACTTTCACCATCTTCTGAATAGGACTCTTTTTTCTTTTTGATTTCTTTGATCATTTCCTCTTTACTTTCAACATACATAATCTGTTGGGCATTTAATATAGCTGCATATTGAATATGAATGTTCTCCCATATAATATCAAGTGGATCTTTTTCATCAATAGCTTGTATTATTTCTAAAGTACTTTTGGGTAATATCTTAGAGAAAAATCCAAACTTCTCAGCCTTCTTATTTCCTATTGGTCCACCTGGACCACCTTTATTTCCTAATGCATTTTTACTGCCTTTCGGAGCTCCTCTTTTCTTTTTTTCGTTTGGAGTACTCCGTATTTTCGTTTGGAGTACTCCATTCAATTTTTCATTCCATTTATCTTTAACTTTCCAACCAGAAATAGTTTTTTCAGGAATATCTAAAAATTTTGCAATTTCTCTATTTTGAATATTACCTTTATGCTCTTTAAAAATATCATATGCTTTGTCTCTATCAGGGCTTCTTTGTCTTGGCATGTTTCACTTTCACCCCCTGTTTCTTAGTTAAAGTTGGTTTTGTAATTGCGCCATTTCTTAGGCTTTCTATTTTTTAACCAGAAAATAATAGCGCTAGTATCTGGTGGAACTTCTTTTTTAATCTTCTTAACTCTAGAAGTCTTCCCGTCTTTACTAGCGACTATTTCAGTTTCTTCATATTCATATCCTAAAGCTCTTTTAATTAAAGCCTGCTCAACTTTATCATCATAATATTCACTATTCTCTTCAATTAATCTCATAAGCTCCGGATAAGTTTCTTTCCATTCATTTAGAGTTTTTATACTTATGTTTAACTTCTTTGCTAATTCAACTTCAGTACAACCTCCTTTAGATATCTCTTTGGCTTCTTCTAATTTTTTATCATCAAATGTATCTTTTCCTTTCACTTTATATCACTCCCAAAAGAGAGTTTTCTTAGAAGCATAATAAAAAGCCCTATGTGGGCCTTATTTTAAATTTGTATTTTAAGATTCTATTGCTACATATCTTGGATATGTATAACCTTCTGTATTTACTAAAATTCCTTTTTTATTTCTAGTATTCTTAACTCTTATACATACGAATTCTCCTTTTTCATTTATTCCTCCATCTTCTTCACTTATCCAAGATTGATCTTTATCAAAGTTCTCTGTAAACTCCTTATACTCTTTATCGCTTAAAATAACTTCTCTTAATATTTCATATGCTATACTTTTTATTTCATCATCATTTCCCTTTTTCTTTAGTCCTTTTAACTCCTTTAAGTTTAAAACCTTTCTTCCAAATAATGCTTTCATACTTTACCGCCTCCGTGTGTTTTTTCGTTAGTACATTAATCACTCTGAAGCACACTAATTGCAAGTCTTTTTAATAAATTTATTCAATAAGAATTAAACTTCTAAATAAGGAATTTTCTTTCCATCTCTAAGTAAATAAACATCACTGGATCCATATTGATTTATATATCTTAGAACAATAACATCAGCATATTTTTCATCAAGTTCCATGGTATAGCAAATTCTATTAAGTTCAGTTGCAGCCATTAAAGTTGATCCACTTCCACCAAAGAAATCAATAACTAAATCATTAGGTTTACTACTATTTTTTATTCCTCTAGCACATAGAGCTAAAGGTTTCATAGTTGGGTGTTCAGCATTTCTCGCTGGCTTAGGAATCTCCCAAACAGTATCTTGAGTTCTATCATCAATAAAATAATGTGCTTTTCCTTCTTTCCAACCATATAGTATAGGTTCATGCTTCCACTGATAATCTTGCCTTCCCATAACAAAAGCATTTTTAACCCATATAATACATTGAGCTAATTTAAGGCCTGCTTCTCTAAATGTTCTCCTGAAGTTTTCTCCTTCGCTATCAGCATGACAAACATAAATAGGAGCTCCTTCTTCCATATTCTCATAATAATTATTGAATACTTTAGATAGGAACTCATAAAATTCATTCTGTGACATATTATCATTTGCTATGGTAAGTTTATCTGCAGTTGCACCTTCATAGTTTACATTGTAAGGTGGATCCGTAAATACTAAATTAGCTCTTTGACCACTCATTAGTTTTTCTATATCTTCTTTTGATGTACTATCACCACACATTAATCTATTATTGCCCAGCAGCCATATATCACCTTTTTTACTTTTAGGCTCCTCTATATTCTCCAGCTGCTCTTCAATATCAAAATCATCATCTTCCTGAATTTCTTTAGGATTATATTTATCCTCTAACTGTTCAAATTCATTTAAATCAAATCCAGTTAGATCTAAATCATAATCATCAAGACTTAATTCTTCTAGCTCTTGAAGTAATACTTCATAATTCCATGTAGCAAATTCAGATGATTTGTTATCCATTATTCTGAAAGCTTTAACCTGTTGCTCTGTTAGATCATCAGCCTTTATTACTGGAACAATTTCTAACTCTAACTTTATAGCTGCTTTATATCTTGTATGGCCAGCAATAATAACATTATCTTTATCAACTATTATTGGGACCTTAAATCCAAATTCTTTTATACTTTCTGCAACCTTATCTACTGCAGCATCATTATTCCTTGGATTATTTTCATATTGAATAATTTGGCTTAGCTTTATATTTTCTACTGTTATCATATGTCATCTTCTCCTTTCATCGTTTGTAAAACATTCTTTTAAATCTTTATTACTAAATGGATTATAAGATAGCTCCATTATTTCACAATGTTCTTTGCAGCTTTTACATTCTGAAGGAGATCTAGCACATACAACCATTCCTTTGTTAAATTTAATATTTAGTTTTAGTTTTTTTCTCTTAACCGTACTCATGTTAAATCTCCTCCATTTTATTACACAAAAAAAGAATCCTATCTATTAGGATTCTTATCTAAATTAAATCTGTTTACTTTATTCCCATATAACCAAAAATCTACTCTATCGTTATAATCTGTAAAAGATACTTCTCTTATTTCTTTGTTCTCTATAGTTATATCTGCTAATTCTATTTTCACGTTATTTTGTTCTATGCTGTAATCTTTCAATGTATCATTTTTGAATTCATGTATACCTTCAATTCTGTATCTCACCCTATTTCCAAGATTTTCTCTTAAAATATTTTCCAGCTTATTCAATTCATTATTTAATTTATCATCTTTAGAATAAACTTTTTTTACATAGCATTCACATGGCATTTCACTTATTCCAACGCCTTCCGTATCATTAACTCTATTATTATGAAATGACATGATATTTTTCTCCATTATACTCTGTTGCTTTCTTAAAATCTCTATAACCTCTTCTTTTTCTTCCTCTGGCATTTGAGATTTTTTTACTGCTTCCTTAGTTTCTGTTAATATATGATTTTGAATAACTGTAATATTTTTATCCATAAAATCCAACTTCATATTAAATTTTTCAAAAGTCTTATTAGATTCTGAATTATTTACTGAACTTTGCCGCATAGAAACAATTGCTAATGTTATTGAAGATGCACTTGCTAATAAAGAAATAATATTAACAATGCTATCATCATTATTTAATTTTATTGTTGTTATTAATATTATAATTGCCACTAAAATTCCTACTAACCAAATCCAATCTCTGTTTCTCCATTTTTCCAAAACTACCACCCCATTTATTGCAACTCATTGTAATATTATACAGAAGAATATATAATATTACAACAAAAGACACCTATATTTCTATAAATGTCTATAAAAGGGAGTTTAATAATATATTTTTTATAAAAGTTGCTAATACCAAATTATCATATATATTTAGTACATACAATTGCACTAAATATGCATAAATTATGCATCCATTTTTTAGAATTACGCACTAAAAAAATATCACATTATTCATATTTTATTTTTGAATAATGTGATATTGTAAGCATCTATTTACTTTTAAAAGTTTTATATTAATCTATATATTGGAATTCGTTCTATTCAATAATCAATTCTACATACGCAGTTCCATCAACAATTTTTGATTTATTATATACATGTTTTCCAATTATGCTGCGTAAATTCTTTATATCTTCAATGTCATCAGAAGCAAATTCTTGATAACAGATAATATGACTGTTTTCATTTAATTCATTATAAAAATCTGATATGTATACATAAAATTTATCTAATATATCTTCTAATGGGTACTGAGAAATATTCGCAGACGAATCTCCTTCATCTAATTTTGGCTCTTGCTCAAAAGACAAAGATGTAACAAATTTATCATCAACCTTGTATATTCCTTCCTCTTGTTCTATATATCCTTTGTTCTTATATTTTTCAGCGTTAAAATTAATGATATTTTTCATTTTCATACCCCCATTTAATAATCTCACCTAGAATAAATTCAATTCATTTTTTTAATTATAACATATTTTGAATACCACACTATTCCATTTTTAAAGATCATTTTTTTAGTTAGTTCGTCAAATTTACAATTTACGCAAATTCCTTTATTGATTCCGGAAATAAGATAGTAATTAGCTTATTCATAAGTCTTTTCCTATTTCTAGTCACAGTACTTTGATCCTTCTCCAGTTTTTCTGCAATCCTCTCATCAGTCTCAAGTTTATCTTTTTGCAAATTTAAATATTTTAATTGGATAACATCAAAGTATTTATCCTCTCTAATCTTATCCAAAGCATTTTCTATTCTTCTCAAGTCCCTTTGCGTTTCTACTTTTTCCGCCTTGTATTTATCTATTAGCTGCAAATATCTATCTTCTGGACTTATACCTCCACTTGAAGTTTGATATACAACTACTGATCCACTTGCTTGAGGTAAGCCATATTTCTCAATATGACTTATATCTTCATCCTTTTGCTTAATTGCATCTTTTAAATTTTCATAATTATAAAGTAATAATTCGACCCTTTTATAATAACTCAATTCTTTCTTAATCATATTTTGAACTTTTAATTCTGCAACTATAGCTTTAGCTGTTTCCATAGCTGTTTTTTCTATCGTCTTATTTACATTTACAGAAGTCTTATTCTCCTTCTTTAAATTAGTATTTACATTTGCTTTTTGCATAGCTCTCGCCTCCCTAAATATATTGATAATCCTTTTAAAATCAAATATAATAAGTGTATGGTTGTAGGGGAGCGAAAGCTCTCTTTTTTATTTGTCTACTTTATTTTAGGCTTGTCCCATTCAATTGGTATGTTTGCTATACACATACATTTAGATCTCTTATCACTAAAAATGCAATTGCCACAACTCTCCTCATAGCTTTCACAATATTTGACCAACAATTTATACAATATCATTGCTAATATATTTTTCATCACTTTTCCTCCAATCTATATAGTTCATAACTTATTAGAATTGCGCAGTAAAAAATCGCAAATTCAATTCTGAATAATGCGATTTTACAATTTGATATTTATTTTTATTGATTTATGATATAAGAACATTATGAAGATTATAATCATTTTTTACTTTAAATCTATTTTAGAAGTATATCTTTAGATAAATATATATGCTCCATTATATGCCCTATATTGCCTTCTCCCGCAAACTTTGAAACATTAAAAAAGTTTTGATTCATTTCTTGCCACTCTAAGTCATTTTCATCTCCATATACTGCAAACCCCTTATTTAAACGACCAACATATACTTCAACCTTAATGTTGTCTAAATAGTATGTAAAATCCATTAAATGAGTTAATATAATGTCGTTTTTAGAAACACCAGTTTCTTCTTCTAATTCACGATAAGCGGCACTCAATCCATCTTCACCATTTTCAATTTTTCCTCCGACTAAATTGTATAAATCCTTATATGGATTTTTTCTTCTCTTGCACATAAGTATATGCTCGCAAGTACTATCAAAGGTAGCTATTACATTATATTCTCTATTCATTTTTACACTCCTGTATATAATAATTTTACTTCGTTTAAATTTACTATTCTATATTAATTATAGCATATTTTGTAAAAATCGCATTATTCGGTTTTCAAAGAACATTTATATAATTTACTACGTCAAATCTACATGCTCTGCATTACTTAATTCATTATATTTAGGGGATTTCTCCCCCATTTAAACCTGCAGTATCAACCTTAACAATTTGTAATCCCTGTTCGCTAATCCTGCAATATTCTATCTCCTAATACCATTCAACTTCATTTCTTATTCTGTAAACTCTTATCCAGTTTCTATCATTGAATGTAACTTTAATAGCTGTTGTTTTATCTGCATCTTTAGGTATGTCCACATTTTCATCAAGTGGTTCATACCCTAAGACTTTCTTTTTAATTTCATAGCTTAATAACGCATAATACTCTTTAAATATGTCATGCATTGCTAGTCCAATGTCCATTACTTGTTGATCCTCCTTTGAACCTTCAGCATATTTTCAAAGGTATAATCTTGAGCCTGCTTCTTCCCTTCACTTTTAAGCTTTCTTCTTTCAGCTATATCCTTAACTGTCTTATCTGTCCATTCTTGTGGTGTCATTCATATCCCCCATTTCTAAGATATCTTCTTAACGCACTTGTAATAAAATGCTGTATGCTTATGGTCCCAAACTACATTTACTGTTTCGCCTTTGTTATAGATCCTAGTTATTTTCCCTACCTGTGGACCATCATAGTTAAACTCAACTTTGTCACCTACATTAAAATTAAATTCATCATCTTCTTCTGTTTCATCGTTCTCAATTTGTATGCTTCCGTTCATACTTTCCGTTATATTTTTATCTATTTCCGTAACTTTATTAGCCAAATTCGTATTTTTAGTAGCCAATTCTGTAATAAATATCTCATTTTCGTGATATTGGGGTTTCTGAATATATTCTAGTATCCATCCTTTAGGATTAATTACCACTGTTCTTTCAGGAAGTGATATTAATATATTTGCATCACCTTTGCGTTTGATGTACTTACTTACATGCATGTCCTTTAATTTTTCAAGCTGCAGCTTATTTAATTCTTTATCTTGATTAACAATTAAAATCTCATCACTTGGAAGTAATGCTATATCTTTCTTTAACACTAATTCATTTATTCCATTTTTATTAAAATAAAGCGTCTTATCATCAAGTTCTACTAGCAG
>JAEZKY010000159.1 GCA_023435985.1 Bacillota bacterium
GTTATATATATATATATATATATATATGGATATCCAACTTTAAAACTATACTTATAACTAATATTTTTTATAAGTTAAGGTAACAAACAAAGTAGTGACAAGTTACAAATGAAAAGTAATAAATCAAGTCTTTGGTTTGCTTATTTATTTTCAATATGCAATAAAATATGAAGTAAATTGACAAACATATTGGGATAATAATTATGGGAAAAACTATACAAATAAGAATATTTTAGGTACAGCAGTTATTGGAGTACATCCAGTAGGTTCTGAATATAACGATCCATCGAATTATCCAATAAGAGTAAAGGTAAAAAATCTAGGTTATGATAAAAAAATAAATGTTAGATATACTGAGAATGATTGGAAAGATAATAATTTTGAGGCTAACTACAATTATTGATTGAATTTATTAAGGGGAGATTGGGTAGAGATACCTAGTCTACCTTTTAATCAATGTTTAAAAATCCATGAAAATATATTTCTATTGATTCTAATACAAGTACTATGTATGCGTGCATATGAACCTCTAAAAAGTCCTAAGAAATTTTATAAAATTTTTATAAATGCTTTAAAATAATTTTAATATTGGATTGTAGAATAATCTCATAGCCAATTAGTGTGCTTAAAAAAGCGAATGAAGAAAAGTTCTCTTTAAATAGAATAGGCAGGACTTTTAATGATTTACAATCTAAGATTTCACGCTTATACTAATAGGTAGAAGTATACCTATTTAAGTGAGGATGATTGTTATGAATAAAAGAGAATGGGAATATCCCTATGACCTATTTATAAAAAGTATTGCTCAAAAAATACGCAGCATCAATGATAAGAAATTGAAGGAGTATAATTTGTCCTCGTCTCAAGCTTCATTGCTTGAGATCCTTGAACGAGGAGTAAGAAACGGTGAGGAGATAACCCGTAAGAATATGGAAAAACTTCTTAAGCTGAAGGGACCATCCATAACAAATTTAATTAATGGTTTGAAAAGCAAAGGCTATATAATACGAAGCACTGGGGTTACTGATGCCCGAACATTTCAAATAGAAATTACGCCCAAGGGCTACCAACTGGTACGGGAAATGGAAGAAGTATTTGGAGAGACAGAGCAGCAGATGCTAAAGGGTATGACTGAAGAGGAGAAAAAAGTTTTCTTAGATTTACTTATTAGAGCTTATAAAAATTTGGGTGGGGACTAGGTATAAAATAAAAAAAGCGTACTTTGCTTTTTTATTTAACACATTAGGTAGATGTCTACATAAATGTTAAGTGCATTATCTCTGAAACAGTACAAAATTGTTAAGTGGTATAGCATAAGTGTTAATAAAGTCAATTTGCAGGAAATAATGTAATAACCATAAGTTTTACAGCTTAGATATAGAATAAAGGAGATAGTAACTATGACAAATTATATAAAAAAATTAAAAGAGTTAAATAAAGATTCATTATTTGAGGCAGGAGGCAAGGGAGCTAACCTTGGCGAACTTATAAATGCTGGGCTTCCTGTACCACCGGGTTTTGTGGTTACAACAAATGCATATGGTGTTCATCTTGAGGCATCAGGATTAAAGGAAAAGATAGTAAGTAAGCTTAGAAACCTGGAAATAGGTGATATTAAGAGAGTGGAGGAGGCAAGTGCATGTATTTCATCCTGGATTGAGGAAGCCGCTATGCCTAATATAATTGAAAAGGAGCTGGGAAGAGCTTATGACAGCTTATGCTATGAAGTTAAGGGTAATGGAAAATTGGCTGTAGCAGTACGCTCAAGCGCCACTGCAGAGGATTTGCCCACAGCTTCATTTGCAGGGCAGCATGAAACCTATTTGGGGGTATATGGGAAAAGGGCCGTGTTTGAACATGTAAAAAAATGCTGGGCAAGTCTTTGGTCTCCTCAGGCAATAACATATCGAATGAGCATGGATTTTGATCATCTTAAGGTTGATCTGGCAGTAGTTATACAAGCAATGATACCATCAGAGGCTGCAGGGGTAATGTTCACTGCCAATCCTGTAAGCGGAAATAAGGATGAGATAATGATAAGTGCAGGGTATGGTCTTGGAGAAGCTGTTGTAAGTGGATTAATAACTCCAGATTCCTTCATTCTGACCAAAGAAGGAAATGTGAAAGAAAAGATACTTGGTTCAAAGGCGATTCGTATCAGGCTTACCGAAAACGGCACAGTTACAGAAAAGGTTCATCAATCAAAGCGTGAGATTTACTGTCTTGAGGAGAAAGAACTAATGCAGCTTAAAACCTTAGCACAGCTTGTCGAGAGACATTATGGCAGCTATCAAGATACTGAATGGGCGCTCTCAAATGGAAGAATTTATCTTTTACAGGCAAGGCCTATTACTACAATAATTAGTGATAATGAGGCGTGTACTTACGAGAATTTTGATATACTTGAACCTAATGATAAGATAATATATCAGGGTAAAAAAGCTCCGTTAGCTTTTCAAAGTTTGGTAGAACACACTCCATATCCACATACACCTTTGGATTTTGCATGTTTCAGACATTTCTATAGTGGTATAAATACTTCTTTTGCAGAGGCAGGGCTTTCTCTTCCCAAGGAGAAAAACAAACCTGTTGAAAGAGAAAGTGGTTGTGTGGCTTTAAGTTATAGTGGACCAACAATCTCTGTCGCTACTTTATGGAAAGCACCAACAAACTTAATTAAGAATTTATTCGTTAAATCTCAATATTCTGCTGAGGATTTAAAAAAAGAAATAGACGCTTGGATCAAAAAAACTGAGGTTGAAGTGAAGCCGGCAAAGGATGCAGGAAAGCTTGTAAAGCTTATTGAAGAAGCACTTAAGGATTATGAAAGTTTCGTTTATAAAAGATTTTCTGTTGTAGGCATGCCTAGTGAACTCACTGAATATAAGTTTACAAAACTCATTAAGAAAGCTGTAGGAAAAGAAAGATCTCAAGAGTTAAAGGAAAACCTTCAAAGAGCTCTGCTCTTTAAAACGGCTCTTCAGAATAAAGCATTGCTTAGAATGGCTCATGTAATAGCAGTAAACGGAAAGGACAGTAAGGCTTATAAGGAAGAATTGAAAGGTTTTTTAGAGGAATTTGGAGAAAGACCAGCAGTCGGTGCGGGACGTATGTTATCGCCAGATACATGGAAGGAAAAACCAGAACTGCTTGACGATATTATTGATGCATTGCTTTGTGATACTACGGATAATAATCCGGAAGAAAGCTTTAAAAAACAAGAAGATGCTTATTTGGCTGCAAGAGAAACCATAAAAAAAGGATTGAAACCGGCAGATTATAAAAAGTTTATTGAAATCCTAGATAAGATAAGAAGCACAACAATTATCAGAGAAGAAAGTGTTTTTTATTTGGAGAAGGTGGCCGGCTGTTTGCATAGAATTGCATTAAAGCTTGGAAGGCTTCTTGAAAAAGAAGGGGTTATTGATAAAGAACAAGATGTATTTTTTATTTTTCTTGAGGAGTTGAGATTAGCAGCTTCAGGGAAAATAAAGCTTGGAGAAAAGATTGAGAAGAGAAAAAATGCCTTCGAAAGGGTATATGCTGCTCATAATAATGGAGTGCATTGGTTCTTTTCCACAGGTTCTTTTCCGATATTTGAAACAAAGCAAAAAAAAGAACAGAAGGAAACTTCTAATTGCATCAAGGGAAGTGCTGCAAGTAAAGGGATATACGAAGGTAAGGTATGTATAGTAAAGAGTCCAGCTGAATTCAAAAAGCTAAAAAAAGGTGATGTACTTGTTTCAACCTATACCTCTCCAATATGGACACCGCTTTTTAAAGTGGCAGGTGCGGCGGTTACTGAAATAGGAAGCGCAAGTTCACATGCAGCTATTGTAGCAAGAGAATATGGTATTCCTGCTGTTGTAGCTATTGATACCGCTACAAGCTTACTTAGAGATGGGCAAAAAATACGGGTAGATGGCACAAATGGAATTATAACTTTGTTGGATTAGATAATGGGTGGTAGTCACTTAAGTATAATAAGGAAAGTGGTAGATAGTTAACTTGATAACTATTTACCACTTTCTCCATAACTGAAATATTATTTACAAGAGCTACATGATATTTTCTTCATCTTCTTTTTTTATATCATTTTCATAATAATTTAAATCAACTTCATCTAAAGGAATAACTTTAGTTTTATGTTTTACCTTATACCATACATATAAGATAATGAATAGTGGAATTCCAATATAAGAAGCAATCAATCCCTGCCAGTCAACGCCATCAGGTTTTATACATGAATAGCCTTGTCCAAGGATGATTATTATACACATTAATAGTGCTAATATAGGTCCAAACGGATATAAACTTGCTTTATATTTTAAGCTTCCTAAATCTTTTCCTTGATAAACAAATGCTTTTCTAAATCTATAGTGACATACAGCTATTCCAACCCAAGCTATAAATCCTGCAAGACCTGATGCAGCAACTATCCATACATAAACTGTACTTTCTGCGTAAATACCAGTTAAAAAACAAAGAGAAGCTACTAGTGTAGTTAAAATTAATGCATTTATAGGTACACCACGTTTATTAGTTTTAGCAAATAATTTAGGCGCCATACCCTCTTTAGCCATTGAATAAAGCATTCTGCTTGATGCATACATTCCTGAATTACCAGCAGATAATACAGAAGTTAATATAATTGCATTCATCAACGAAGCAGCTCCAGCTACACCAGCTTTTTCAAATACCATTGTAAATGGACTAGTATCTACACTTGCTTCAGTAAATGGAATAATAGCACCAAGTATTATTATTGTCCCTAAATAGAATATTAGAATTCTCCAGAATATAGACTTTATAGCTTTTGGTATTGTTTTTTCAGGGTTCTCACTTTCACCTGCAGCAATTCCTATAAGCTCAGTTCCTTGAAATGAGAAACCTGCAATTAAAAATATAGCAAAAATAGATTTTATGCCATCATGAAATGGGCCATCAGCTATAAAATAGTTGTGAAAACCGATATTATCGCCACCCATTATACCAACAATCATCAAAATTCCAATTATTAAAAATATAATTACAGTAACTACTTTAATACCAGCAAACCAATATTCAGATTCACCATATGCTTTTGATGAAAGAACATTTAAGCCTACAATTATAACTAAAAATATTACGCTCCAAATTAGTCCGCTAACATTAGGAAACCAGTACTTCATGATTAAAGAACCAGCAACCATTTCAGCAGCTACGGTAATAGCCCAGTTGTACCAATAGTTCCAACCAAGTGCAAAGCCTAAAGCAGGATCTATAAATTTAGTGGCATAAGTACTAAAGGAACCTGATATTGGCATATGAGTGGCCATTTCTCCTAGACTGGTTATTAAGAAGTATACCATAAGACCTATTATTGCATATGCTAATAATGCACCTCCAGGACCAGCTTGATTCAAGGTGTCTCCCATAGCAAGAAATATTCCTGTTCCGATTGAACCACCTAAAGCAATCATGTTCAAATGTCTTGCACTTAGACCTCTTTTAAGTTCGTTATTTTTTTCATCCATTTTATGTCGACTCTCCTTATGATATTAATATACATAAGCAAGTAACTAAGATAATAAATATTTAAGCAATAAAAAAAGTGCCATGAAAGCATGTTCATAGCACAAATACGAAAATTATATATCAACAATATAATAAATCACGCATATTTACATTGAAAATAGCTCTCCACAAATCACTTGTGACAGTTCTATGCATATTCTACATAAAACCAGCAAATAGTATTAAAGCAATTTACTATTTACTTCGGCGAAAGTTCCTTTCGTATTATTTCATTATGCTTGTGCCAATAATACTACTCTTAAATTTCGCGCCTCTATCTTAGTCATCTACCTATTAATTTACAATAATTATCTAATAAAATTAAGAATAAGTCAATATTTATAATATTTTATACAAAAAATTAAATAATAGATATTTAAAATAAAACGTTGATATTTGGAAAATTAATAACATATGGTTTAGTAAAATGATAAAAAGTTTACAAATAGCCACGAAAAGTATTTAATTGACAATAATATGGGGTGAGGTTATAATTCAGTATAGAAATGTTTATCATAAGATGACAATGGGGTCAGCTTTGCAAAGGAGAAGTTGACTCTTTTTTTGAAAAATTTAATTTGAGGGGGATTATTTTTATGAAAAAATTAAAAAACATAATTGCAGTAGCTTTATGTTTAGCAACTATTACTGTATTAGGCGCTTGTGGTTCTAAAAGTGGAAGCGATGAAAAGATATTACGTGTAGGAACAGAAGGAGCATCTGCACCATTTAACTGGACACAAACTGATAATTCAAATAATGCAGTACAAATTAATGGTACAAATGAATATGCAAATGGATATGATTTAATGATTGCACAAAAAATTGCAGATAAAATCGGTTATAAATTAGAAGTACATAAAATGGACTTTGATGGCTTAATTCCGGGTGTAAGTTCTGGCAAAATTGATGTTGCAATTGCACAAATGAGCATTACAAAAGAACGTATGCAGAGTGTAGATTTTTCAGATCCATATTATAAAGCTAATATTGTAGCACTTACAAAGAAAGGAACTACTTATGAAAATGCTAAAAGTGTTTCGGATTTAAAGGGAGCTACTTGTACATCTCAGCTAAGTACAGTTTGGTATGATATGCTAAAGCAAATTCCAGATGCTAAAATCCAACCTGCTATGGATACTGTACCTTCACTAATAGTAGCACTTGCATCAGGTAAAATTGATGTTGTTACAATGGATAAGCCTACAGCAATGGCAGCAGTTCATTCAAATCCAGATTTGGTTATGATAAATCCTGATGGCGATAATGGATTTAAAGCTTCGGACGAAGATGTAAATATTGGTATTGCTATTAAAAAGGGAAATAAAGAATTAACTGACAAAATTAATAAGGCAATTTCAGAAATTTCAGAAGAAGATCGTAACAAAATGATGGAAGAGGCTATTAAAGATCAACCATTATCAAAATAACAATTAAAATAATAAGGAGGTTTTTAGTAACCTCCTTATTATAATGTAATAGTGGTAAAATATATTTTTTGTGAGGTGAAAAATAATATGACATCAAATTTACCAGAAGGATTTTTTCAGTGGGTCTGGTTTTTATTACAGCAATATGGAAGTGTGTTTGTGCAAGGAGCATTATATACACTTTTAATTGCGATAATTGGTACAATAGCCGGATGTATTATAGGTCTTCTTGTAGGAATTGTAAAGACTATTGAGATAAATCCAGAGGATAATTTAATAAAAAAAGTGATTCTAAAATGTATACAATGTTTATTATCTGCCTATGTGGAATTTTTTAGAGGCACACCAATGATAGTGCAGGCTATGGTTATATATTATGGTGCAATGGAAGTATTTAATATAGATATGTCTCCATTATCTGCAGGATTATTAGTTGTTTCAATTAATACAGGTGCTTATATGGCAGAAACTGTTCGTGGAGGAATCGCTTCAATTGATACTGGGCAGACAGAAGGCGCAAAGGCAATTGGAATGACACATTTTCAAACTATGTTATATATAGTTTTACCACAAACTTTGCGTAACATCATGCCTCAAATAGGTAATAATCTAATTATAAATATTAAAGATACATCTGTTTTGAATGTAATATCTGTAACAGAATTATTCTTTTCAGGTAAATCTGCAATTGGTACATATTATAAGTATTTTGAAGTGTTTTTTATAATATGTATTATTTATCTTGTCATAAATCTTACAGTTTCTAGAATATTACGTTTTATAGAAAAGAAGATGGATGGACCAGATAGTTACAAGTTAATAACAAGTGATTATATGTCAGGAGAGATTACTGAGAATAGTTCAGTTATGAAATTAAAGGGAGGGAAACAATAATGGAAGCAGCAGGGAATATAAGTAGTAATTTTCCTATATTAGAAATCAATCATTTAGGAAAAAGCTTTGGAAAAAATGAAGTATTAAAAGATATTGATTTTAAAATAAACCAAAGAGATGTTGTTTGTATTATTGGTGCATCAGGCTCAGGAAAATCAACACTTCTCAGATGTATAAACATGTTGGAAACTGCAACTTCAGGGGAAATATTACATGATAAAGAAAATATATTAAGTAAACGTAAAGAAATAACAAAGTATAGAGCAAAGGTCGGAATGGTATTTCAGCAGTTTAACTTATTTAGTAATATGACAGTACTTGAAAATTGTATGATTGGAGTTACTAAAGTTTTAAAAAAAGATAAGGAATATGCAAAGGATATTTCTATGAAATATTTAAAAAAAGTAGGGATGGCTCCATATATTAATGCAAAGCCGCATCAGCTTTCAGGTGGGCAAAAGCAGCGTGTAGCTATTGCCCGTGCTTTAGCTATGGAACCAGAAGTATTGTTATTTGATGAACCAACAAGTGCTTTGGATCCTGAAATGGTAGGAGAAGTTCTATCAGTTATGCGTGAATTGGCTAAAGAAGGAATGACAATGATTATAGTTACTCATGAAATGGCTTTTGCAAGAGATGTATCTACTAGAACAGTATTTATGGAAAAAGGGGTTATTGTTGAGGATGATACTCCAGAAGTGATATTTAATAATCCTAAAAATAAACGTACACGTGAATTTTTAAGTAGATTTATGGAAAGATAAAATTTAATTAAGGTGCAAAAATGTATTTTTTAGGCACAATATAGCAGATGGGCATAAAAGTAATCTTACTATATTGTGCTATTTTTATTTTAAATCATTAGCTTCTAAATAAAAGATGTAAATGCAAGTTATTAAATTAGTATTATTCTAAATTTAATTTATTCTTTAATATATAATTGGTTATTATAAAGTAAACCATGAAGAAAATGAAATTAAAGATTATTATTAATATCATAATTAAATTAATAGAGCCAATGGATTCGATATGAAGGTTTCTCAAGTTTGATAATGAAAATGCTATTCCTATAGTAGAGGAAATTGCAGCTGCAATTAAGTTTAAAACAATAAATGCGCCAAAGGAATAAAGTATTTTATGCTTATTAAATAAATGTCCAATTGATATAGAAGCATATATCATGCAAACGAATTTTGCAAGCTGCATTAAAGCAGCAATAATTACTTCTAGTATTATTATATAAGTTTGAATACCAAATTCCTTGTAAGCTTCTGAAAGAGCTCTAAAAAAATCACTGAAAAACCTGCCAAATGCTCCAGGGTCAAAAGCCATAATAATAATTGAAAGTATAGCTACAATTCCACTTATTATATTCCAAAATGTTGCAATTGAAAGTTTGCTTACAATGTTTGCAGTAGTGCTCACAGGAAGAGTATTCATTAAATATCCCTGATCTCCAAGTAAGTTCCTATAAAATCTTTGAACTATTACAAAGAAAGTAACTATGAAAACAGCGGCCATTGTACATCCATATGCGAAGGCACTAAGTATGAATGGAATTGAACCGAAGCCTCCAAGACCTAAATTTTCAAGCTTAGCAGATAAGCCAGTTTCTAAAAAAATCTTATTTATAATAGCAAATGCTAACAGTGCAAGATATGGTGGTATAAGGGTTCTGCCTGTTGCCTTTATTTCATATTTCATTAGTTTACCTAACATTTAAATACCTCCCTAAATAGAGCATCAACACTCTTTCCTTCTTTTTCTCTAATTTCATCAACACTTTTAGTCAAAACTATATTTCCATATGAAATAAATATCACATCATCTAATATTCTTTCAATATCGGAAATAAGATGAGTAGAGATAATAATAGTAGCATTTTCGTTATAATTAGTAATTATGGTGTTTAAAATATAATCTCTGGCAGCAGGATCAACACCAGCTATAGGTTCATCTAATAAATATAAATCGGCTTCTCTGCTCATAACTAGAATAAGCTGAACTTTTTCCTTTGTTCCTTTAGACATAGTTTTTAGCTTGTCATTAGGATTAATATTTAATTTCTCAAGCATGCTGTAAGCTTTCTCTGGATTGAAATTTTCATAAAAGTCTTGAAAAAATTCTATAATATCAGAAACTTTCATCCAATCATTTAAATAAGTTCTTTCGGGTAAATATGAAACTATTTTTTTGGTTTCTATCCCAGGTTTAATTCCATTTATTAATATTTCTCCACTTGATGGAGTTAATAATCCATTTGCAAGTTTTATAAGAGTGCTTTTACCGCTGCCATTTGGCCCTAAAAGACCAATAATTTTTCCTCGCCCAATTGTTAGATTTATGTCTTTTAAAGCATCTGCATTAGCAAAACTTTTAGCTAAATTTTTGCATTCTAAAATAGGGTTATTATTCATGCTATTCTTTGTAAGAGTAGACTCTGTAGCAGTTTCAGTAAGAGCATACAATTCTTTATTGTTAGCATTATCCATTATTTCATCTCCTTTGATATGACTTTAATAAGTTCTATAGTTTCATTTTTTGTATATCCGATTTTCTCCATATTATAAAGAAAGTTTTGAATCTGGTCTTTTGCTAAACCGTTCTTTATATCTTTAATCATATTAATATCCTCCGTAATAAATCTGCCGCTTGTTCGCTGGCTAAATACTAGGCCTGTTCTTTCTAATGCTGTAAGCGCTTTTTGCATTGTGTTTGGATTAACCGATGCCTCGCTTGCAATATCCCTAACTGATGGTAATTTTTCACCAGCTTTATATATGCCTGAAACAATTCTAAGTTGTATTTGTTCCATCAGTTGTATATAAATTGGTTTGTCATCATTAAAATTCCATGACATATTTTCACTCCTTTGTAAACTTCATTAATGTATTATTGTATTAAGAATATAATACAATAATACAACTATAAATATTTCTTGTCAATAGATGAGATTTTATTTTTTTAAATTAGTAGGAAAGTAATGTGTAAAATGGAAGTGAAATATTTTACAAAAATTAATATAGTCTTATTAAGGCAATAGCGTAAGTAATCGATAATTAATTTATACTTATAAATTGAAAAGCAAATATGAGTGATATATTTAGAGAGGATGAATTTTATGATAAAATTGTTAGAAAATAATGAACTAGACATGGAGGCGCTTGAGATAAAAGATATAATTGATATTAAGTTATTACAAAAGTTTCAGGATGATTTTGCTTTCGCAATGAATTGTGCAAGCGTAACTGTTGATAAGGAAGGTAATCCGGTAACTAATCCAAGCAGCTATACAAGATTTTGTGATAAATTTGTTCATTCAACAAAAAAAGGGGATGATAGATGTGCAGCTTCACATAAGAGAATGGGTGAAGAAGCAGCTAGAACGGGCAAACCTTTTGTAGGGGCATGTCATGCAGGCCTTGTAGATTTTGCGGCACCAATTATAATAGAAGGAAAACTAATTGGTACGGTATTAGGTGGACAAATGTTAACTCAGTCACCTAATGATCAAGAATTCATTCAAATTGCAAAAGAGATAGATGTAAATCCAGACTCAATAGTAGAATCAGTTCATGAAGTTAATGTAGTTGAGATGAAGCATATAGAAGCAGCTGCGGATGTATTATCCTTAGTAGTAAATTCATTAGCTAAAAACGGACATAATCAAATTCAATTAGATTTGGTATCGAAAAGACTAGCAAATAACTTTATGCAGGTATCTGCTACAGTGGAAGAGCTTTCAGCATCTGCAACTAGTATTTCTTCTCAACAAGAAGAGCTAAATGGTGAAATTACGCAGGTAGGTGAAATAGCAAAACAAATTAATAGTATACTTGATGCAATAAATAATATAGCTGCTCAAACAAAGATGCTTGGACTTAATGCATCTATTGAGGCTGCACGTGCAGGAGAGGTAGGTAAAGGCTTTTCAGTTGTTGCAAAAGAAATAAAAAATTTAGCGGAAAATTCAAAAGAAACAGCAAAGAGCATTGCAGATTTAACAACTAAAATACAAGATTCAGTTGAAGGCACTGTAAAAAACTCTAAGATAACACTAGAAACAAGTAAAGAACAATCAAAGGCTATGGAAGTGGTAAGTGAAAATATTCAGGATTCTGTACATATTGTAGATCAATTAGTAGAATTGATGGAAAGTTTAAAATAAATATAAGTAAATATTTATTTGAAGGAGCTGTTGCAGTAAGAAATTAATAAATATATTCTTTTGAAATTTAATAATCTAATGCAATATATTGTGG
>JAEZKY010000260.1 GCA_023435985.1 Bacillota bacterium
CAATAATCTATGGTATTTAAAATATGGGGTAGAAAAGATTATACCTATTATTGTTTTATTTGATGTTGTAAAGGAGATAGAGAAGAAAGATTTAAAAATTCAATGCATTATTTAATTTTATTGTAGTTACAAAAGTTAGTATTATACCGTGTTACTTGGCAGAAATTTAATTGGTATACATACTTTAATTAAGAAGATGATAAATATAGCATACTATTATGTTTATTACGTTTCATTTATATTTGATAATATTCTTAATTTATAGAAATTAAAAGTTTAAAAGACTATATATAAGAGAATATTAGAATATATAAAATTATAGTAATTATATAGGTAAATACAGGAAAAACGATAAAATATTGTGATATAATAATTATAGAATATGAGTATTAAAGAAAAGAAGCTGTAATTATTGCTTTTTAGCAAAAGTAAGTAGTATTTTGTAAATTATTTATTAAACATAACATAATATATGCAAAATTAGAATTAATGGTTATTAAAAATGAAGACTAATTTAAGTACAAATATTCAATAATTAAGGTGTAAAGAAAAAGGGGGAGAGTATATGGGTAAAGGTAAAATGATAAGTCCAGATGAGCACTATAACAATGGCAGTTTTGAAGTGTCAAGGTTTGGTAAATTAGTGTTGTTAAAAAATAATATGACACAAGAAGAACATGAGCAATTTATGGATTCTTTAGCAAATAATTATGAAGAAATAAAGAGCAATATAAATAATAAAATTCAAACAATTCGCGATGAAATTTCAAATTGTGATCCATTAAGAATAATGAATTTTGCTGCATCAATGAGTTTTACTTCTATGGTAAATCATTTATCCGAATGTCAATATACCCCAGAGCAAAACTTTGCAATTAGGGCAGTTGAGTATATTCAAAGTATCTTGGTTTCTTCTAAAAATAATTACAAAATAGATTCCAATAATGAACAAGATAATTCTGAAAAGTACTTTCAAATATTAAATTTTATTATTGAGTTGTATATAGATATTAGTGGGTTTTATGAGTATTGGATTGCTCATATTAAAAAGAAAGAAGTAAGTTTGAATGATGATATAGTTCAATATATTGTTCAATCTCAAATGGCATCTCTTATAAGAGGAGATAGGTATCAAATATATGAGATAGAGCATCTAGAAAAACTTCTATCGCCACATAATGATGTAATAATCGAGTTGTTTCACTTGACAGCTAATGAACTTATAACTGGATTAGAAAAATTACAGTATTCTTTGAGCTCTGCAAAAGCTGATGCATTAAACAATCTGCAGGGAATATTTACAAATTTCAAGGAGAAAATCGAAATAAATGAAAGCGGAGACGTTACGGATTTAAAGAACAATGATGACAAAGACAGGTTTCAATCATGTATAGATGAGTTATTTGGAAACACACTGTATGATGTTAAGCAAGTTACTGGATGGAGTGACAGAATAATTGATAGTTTGTCTTATAAAATAAATGAATATGATAAATTTTTTAGTGGTGAATACTCCGGGTGGCCTATTATTGATTTACCAATTCAAAAAAAACCATTTATCAAAATTAATGAGATTTCATATTGTTTTGACTATTATAATCTATTTGATAATATTTATAGGGTAATGCAGAAGACAATTAAAGAATTAAAGCCAATATACGTAAATGATTGGTCTCATATTCAACAGAGATCAAGTGAACAAATGGTAGAAGAATTATTTAAAAAATTACTTCCAAATAGCATTACGTTTAGAGATAATTATTACCCTAAAAATAAATCACTAAAACAATGTGATGAGAATGATGTTATTGTTGTATATGATGATATTCTTCTAATTATAGAAGTAAAAGCGGGTTCTTTTACATATACTCCGGCAATAACTGATTATAAGTCCCATATAAATTCTTTTAAAGCACTTATAGAAAAAGCTGATTATCAATGCGAAAGAACTATAAACTATATTAAAAATAATGAAGAAGCAGCTATTTATGATAATAATAAAAATTTGAAAGTTGTCTTGGAACAAAAAGATTTTAGAGAAATATACTCTTTTTGTGTTACTGTTGATAACTTTAATGAATTTGCTGCCAAAGCTGAAAAGTTGAGCTTTATAAGTATTCAAAGTGGAACAATTGCCATTTCTATAGATGATTTAAGAGTATATTCAGATTATTTTAATTCACCATTATATTTTTTACATTATTTGAAGCAAAGAAAACTGGCTACTAAAATTAAAAATCTTAATTTGTATGATGAGCTAGATCATCTTGGATTATATATAAAACATAATTTATATTCAATTACAATGAATGATTTTGATGACGAAAGTTTTGTTCATTTACATGGATATAGAGAAGAAATTGATAATTATTTTATGAGCTTATATTCAGATGAAATTTCATTTCCAAAACCTGAACAAGAAATACCATATAGAATTAAAGAGATTATTGAGTATTTAGAAAAAAATAATATAAAAAATAAAACATATTTGTCAAGTTTTTTATTAGATTTTGATTTAGACGCTAAAGAAGAAATGGTGCATTATATAGATTATATTATAAATCGTCAAAAACAAATTAACAAAATGATTCCGATTATAACATTTGGAGAACTTAGATATTGTCTTTTTGTAAACCAACCAGGCGTCCCTGATTTGGGAGAAAAATACAAATGTGATTATGTAGACGCAAGTATATTATATAAAGAATTAAACGATTATGTATTACTGAATTTATACTACAGTAATGATAAAAAACTGGAAAAGGTTGTTTTTAGTGTTCGATCTCTACAGAATATAACTAATAATAGATATGATGAGTTAAATATTTTAGGGGAAAAATATGCACATAGTAGAATGGAATCTTTTAAAAAGAAAACTGGCAAAAAGAAAATAGGGAGAAATGACTTGTGCTTATGTGGAAGTGGAAAGAAGTATAAAAAATGCTGTGGGCGCTAAAGTCAATTATCCATTCAAAAATATGAAACTTTACTGTGAGATTTTGCTGAAAATATTTTTATTATGATGGGAGATGCTTATGGTTACAAAAACTATTAATCAATTGCATTTTGAAGATTTAGATCCTATTCGATTTGAAGAACTGGTACTATCAATGGTTTATCGTATGAGAAGATGGCTGAAATTAGATCATCTCGGCAAAAAAGGTTCAGATGATGGAATTGATATAAGAGCTGTAGAAGAATTAGAAAATGGTAAGCTAAAGACATATTATTTTCAATGTAAAAGATATTCTAAAATTACAAAAGCACAATTAATTAAAATAATAGATGATTTTTTAGAAAAAAATTTAGATGTACCAGATATTTATAATTTGGTTATATCATGTCCTTTATCAAAAAAACAAATTGATGATTTTGAAAATTATGCAAGAAATAATGGATTTCATACTATTAGTATTTGGACAAGTTCTATAATTGAATGTAAGCTATATGCAGAATATCAAGATTTACTTTTTTCATATTTTGGCATAAATTTAACAGAGAAAAGGAATAGAAAAATTAATAGTATAAGAAGAAATATAACTTTAAAAAAGAGAATGCACAAGGATTTTTTAAAGTCAAGTGGATGCAGGGATAGAGACGAATTGGAGGAGAGACTGCATAGCCCTATGAAAAAATTCAATAAATCAGAAGTATTAATTAGGTCCATTGATGATACTGATTATCCAATGAATACTTTACTTGAAAAAGACTTTACCGGATATTTTAAGGCTGAAGTATATAGTTTTTATCATAACGGATTAATGGTAATTATTGGTGTTAGAAAAATAAAAATAAAACAATATAAAGATATAGATGAAGATGAATTTATGATTAAAGAAATTGCAGCATTAGAAATAGGATATTTACCATTTGATAACATTATTGATTATGATTATGAAGGTGATGAGTACTATATGTATCCGCATTTATATTGTGATTTTGTAAATAGAAATGATCCATTTGAAAAAGAGGGATATGCTTATGAGTACAAATATGGATGGGAGATTATTAACGATGATTTAGTAATAAGAGAATAATAGCTGCTTAGTTATGATATATAATGACAATTAATAAGCAACAACTTAGTAGAAGATGTTTTTGAATTTTTAAATCTGGACAATAGATGTATGTTTATTATTCGGATGAACTAGTATAAAAGCATTTATGAATGATGACATCCATATACGATATTTCTATTTAAATGTAAAGGATAAAATTTATGTTAACTAAAAAAGTATTTAACTTTAATGAAAATGAAACAGGTAATGATTTTGATTTAAGTGAATATACTCACATCAGAGCATATCATGGTTGTTGTCCAATAAGCCTTAATGATTACTACCAAAAAGGTATTATGCCTATAAATAAGAAATTTGCATTAGAGCAAGCTATTAAACTATTGAGTAGCAATAGAATATCAGTAGATAAAGTGAAAAAAGTATTTGATTCAAGTTGGAATAATTTGAGAAATAATCATAGATATGTTTGGATGATCTTATCAAGGGAAGAATTGCTCTATGAATGTGGTCATTATTTAATATATGGTAGTGAATTTATATGCGGAATGGCAGCTGAACTCTTTTGTCAAAATTCTCTAAAGGGAAAAGGTAAGCCAACAATTTTTCATTGTGATATACCAATAGACACTATCGCAAGGGAATATATATATGATATAAATGAACAAATTAGGAATGGAAATGATAATAATTGCGGATTTAAGCTAAGAGGTAGTCTGTTACCTCAAAATATTATAAAATGTGAGCATCCTAAAAAAATATTGGATCCACTAAATGCATATGAAGAATATTTTCCTAATTATAATAGGAGTGTTCTATAAATCTCAAAGAATAAAAATAGAATATTTAGAAATAAATACTCTATTTTTTATATTTCTAGGAAGACTATATAGCTCACAATATTAATTATATTTATAATGAGAGGCTTATGTGAGTAAAAAAACTGCCTAAATAGTGAAATAAGGAGGTGGAAGATTTTGTATCAAAATAAAATTGATAAAACTTTTAATGAATGGAAAAATAGAGCAAATGGAAAAAAGTATATAAAAGCTATTTGTAAACCTTGTTGGGAGTTAAAATATTGTCCATATGGTTCTTTTGTAGAGCTATTTCCATTAGCCGAGGATGAAGAATATAATTGCAAGATTTTTGGACATCAGTGTCCAGTATTTCGTATAGCTGAACCGTTTACAGAAACAAAGGAGTTTAGAAATATTTCAAGAAATATTCCCCAAGTTATAAAGTTAAAAGTATTTAGACGAGATAATTGTGTTTGTCAGATATGCGGAAAAAATATTCCTTTAGATGAGATTAACTATGATCATATTATTCCATGGTCCAAAGGCGGTTCATCAGATGAATCGAATATTAGGATATTATGTGAAAGATGTAATAAACAGCGAAGTAATAATTTTGAGAATGAATGTTTAATAGCTCATATGAAAGAAAGTATTCATAATCCAGAAGAAATAACTTTAGAAATGCTAGAAGATTTGCTGAGATTATTTTTATTAATGATTAAAATGAAATCTAAAAGTATAGACGCATCGGAAGAAGAATACTGTTCAGTAATTAGAAGTGATGATACGGAAACAGATCACTTTATGTATCAATTAGTTTCTAGCATTGAAGATCTTATGAATGATGAACATCCTTTCATTAAAGAAAAGATAAAGCTTGAAATGCTTAAATATAGATGGGGAATTAATGATAAACAAATACATAGTGTCAAACAAACATGCAGGAAATTTAATAAAGGGTTAGATTATTATATGGAAATTGAAATGCTTTTACTTAGGCAATTGGGATTTATATTAGAAAAGAAATATAGAAAAAGCAATGAATATTATGATAATGTCGTAAGTTTAGATATGATTTTAGATTAAGTAGAAAAATTAATTAAGAAGCAAATATAAAATTATAAAGAGTGGAGTTTAGGAAGTAATATGAATATTAATCACATTTCAGCAGATGGCTGGATATCTTTTGTAGGCTCTATGGTTGGAGCTGTTATTACAGCAATATCTATCTTAATAGCAATAAGAATGAACAATAAACAAATAAAACAGCAAAAAATACAATTAGTCAAACCATATCATGATGCGTTAAAAAAGTCACTTCCAAGTTATGACAGTATTATGACACAATCAGATTATTTGGATGAGGAAGATAATTTGTTAGGCGGATTTGTGGATGTAGAAGGAAGACTTTCCATTTTGGAAAAGCGTTTGGATGATGGGAAAGAAAGGAATGGACTATTAAAATATAAAATAGAGAAACATAAGAAGTATATGGAATATTGGAATAGAGCTAATTTAAATATTGAAAAATTTATGAATAGTGGGTTTTATAATGCAGTGAAAAGTGCATGTAATGGTGAAGTAATAAAATGCTATTATGACTTTATTTTTGCTTTTAATAATGAATATTTTTATTCGGGGCCAGTTATAGATACAGATTTGTTAAAAAGCAATTTAATCAGATTATTTAAAGCAATTGAAGAGGCAGAAAGGAATTAATTGCTATGCTTGTTAAATTAGATTATTTAATGTAAAAATAATTTGCATGGGTTTAATTTTTGTTTGGAGGAAATATAATGGCACAGGTGACTAAAAACGCATTTAAAGGATATACATATCAAGCTTATGTATATTTACTTTTTTTGAGTATTATGGATACAAGTAATAAAATTTTATGGATAAATGCAGAAATTGGAAAAGATGGACAGACACACGATTTTGATGATATTTTGATAGAAGCTCAAGATGATAAGTATTTTGTTCAAATGAAAAATTATGCTTCATTTTCGGAAGATGAATTAGAAATCACCGATTCGTTTATTAC
>JAEZKY010000303.1 GCA_023435985.1 Bacillota bacterium
TTTTATACTTATACCCAGCGTCAGTTTTAGATTTTTTCCGAGATGTAACTAATCCTGTAGTTATAATAGCTGAAGGATCGTCTAACTTTAAATATTTACTAGTTTTCAATTAATCATCTCCTTATCATGTAAAGTTTATGTAAATATCGGACCAGACGGTGCTGGTCCAAAAATATTATTCAATGTTGAATCTTATTAATTCTAATATTTCTGATAATCTTTTGTATGAATAATTAGGCAATCTTTCCTCTACTCCTAATAGATTGATTTTATGAATATGATAAGGTTCAGTTTTTGTGCAATAGTTCTTGTCTTTGTGTGGTTCGCTGTGAAACTTCATTAAAATTTTCTCATTTACATCATATAGATCATAGTTGTAGTAATCGATAAATCCATCTGATGTATATCTTTCTGTTATAGAAAGAAAAGTTTGATTTTTAAAAGTGTACATTTTTCTTGTCACATTTGGTTTTGAAGTCATACCTGTTTGGTCAGTTTTATCAACTCTTATTATTATGTTTGAAAAACATCTTTCTAAAATTTCAAAGTTAGATTTTGTTAATTTTTCTCTCTTCATTCGTCCGCCTCCTTTTTTAAAAAGTTTCTGTCCTTTTTGTAATAGTACAAGCATGCTCATAATCTAATTATATATGAAAAAATTTCAAAGTCAATACAATAGATGAAAATTTTCCTATAAATTTTGTGTCATTTTTTAAATACAACAAGAAGTAATCAGCCCATGAAAAATTTTTCATGGGCTGATTACTTTTTATTTTTAATTTTTTACTTTTGAAATTAGATATAGCCATTCTCTTAAATATGCTTCTTCCATTGGAGAGTTCTTTTCCTTAACTTTTAAAGTTTCTTCAAAGGTTCCACCATATTTTTCCTCAAAGAACTTAATATCTTCCATTATGAATTTTAGATTTTCATCTTCAGAAATTTTTGTATCATCTCCATACATTTCGATAATTTCTTTTACTGAAATAAATTCTCCTTGTGTTGATCTCCATAATGTATTTTCTGATATTTTAAGTTGTTTATTTTTCTCTGTTCTTTTTACGTCTTTAAATCTCCCTTCCTTTATCCACTTATTTATAGCTGTGATTGATACTCCAAAATACTTTGCTAACTCTCCTGTAGAATAGCTTTTTTCACCTTCAGTTGCTACTTCTATCATATAGTCAATTGCTTTTTCTAAATAATTTGCTGTTAATTTTGAGTCTTCAAAGACTTTATCATCTACATTCCTTAGATCTGATTGTTTTGATGATGTTTTTGCAACATAATTGATTATTATCTTTAAAGTATTAATTCCATCTGAAGTATTAGTAAAACTATTTAACATAGTTTCAACGTACTTAGCTGAATTATTCTTTTCTTTAGCTGTAATTGCAAACATCACTTCACCTCCTAATATATTGCAATTGTTTTAAACTAAAACCAAACTGCAACCTTATAATTATATTATATCAGTATTTATATAAAATATTCAATGATTTTTAATAAATTTATAAACTTTAATAAAATATTAAAATTGTATTTGATTCTAAAAGAACCATTTCATAAAATCATTACTTATAAATCAGTATTATTGAGAAGCTCTTTTAACTGTTTTAATTCATCAATACTTAAAGTAATACCCTTCCCCATCTTCTCGTGTCCAGGTGCCCAATCTCTTAAATCATACTTAGCTTCTTTTCCATTCCAACTAATCAAATTTAATTCCTTAGTCTAACCTTTTGAAGATTGTGATATAGATCCTATTTCTTTTTCTATTTCAAATTTAATATTAGCCATAACTCTTCACCCTTTTCATCAAACTTTTTATAATATTGATTCCAATTTGTCTTTTCTCCACTTCCAATTAGGCATATGAACGCTCATATATTCCCAAAATTGTTTACTATGGTTAGGATACTTTAAATGCGCTAATTCATGTAGTATTACATATTCTATACAATAACGAGGTTTTTTGATTAATTCTAAGTTTAGATTAATGTTTCTACTCTCAATATTGCAGCTTCCCCACCTTGTTTTCATAGTTATCACTCTAATATTATTTATATCTTCTTTAACTACATCTTCATATTGATGAACTAATTCTTCAAACTTAGTTTTTGCCTTATCCATATACCATCTCTTTATTAACTCTTCTTTTCTTTTTAGATTTTCTTTGTCTTTAACATAAACTTCTAAATATCCTCTATAAAGTCTTACACCTTCTTCTTGAGCTTCAATTACTTTTAATCTATAGTTTCTCCCTAAGTATTTGAAACTTTCTCCACTAACCATTTCTTTAACTTCTGGTTTCTCATAATTCTCATCAAAGTGTTTTAATTGAGCTTCTATCCATTCCTTTTTGTTATTTAGGACTCTTTCAATATAATCATCAGTTGCAGCTTCTGGAACTGTTAGATGTACTGTTCCGTCTCTTTTTACTTTTAGTGTAACATTTTTAACTTTCTTTTTATGGATTTGCATATTTTTTTTCATAATATTTCTCCCACATTATGCTTTCATAATGTATTAAAGCTTACATGTTTTTATGCAAGCTTTAATATGTAAGTTATCTTCCGTATTTTCTAATTGATATAGTTATTGTTTTTTCTAGTATCTTATCTGTATCTAAGGATATACCATATTCATCTTCTAAATCCCATAGCTTCTCTTCTAAGTCTTGACTTATTTTGTTATGAATATCCGTATTTGTAGTCCAATCTGGTTTTGCTGAATATCTTTTTATTATTTCATCAAATTCTAATGAAGTATTTGCTACAACATACTCTGATTGCTCTTCAGCTACTTTAGATGAAATTGAAGCGTATATATCATCTTTAATATTATCATATATTACTTGAGCTGATTTATTATTAGAAATTGGTCCTGGATAAGTTTCTTCTACTGAACCATTCCTAACATCATCCATTACATCTTTCATGCTACTTAAATATTCTTCTTCTGATATTCTCTTTTTTCTATATTCTTCAAGAATTTTATTAATTCTATCCTTTAAATTTTCATAGTATGCAGGGTTCTCATCATATTTCATAGTAATAACTTTATCTAATGCATTTCTTATTGTATCAGCTTTAGCCCTCTTACCTTCAACTCTTTGAATTTCTTCATCAAAGTTTTTATCATCGAATATGTTAACTAATTTAGTAAGTCTATTTACTTCATTTGCACTTATATAAGTATCTAGAAGCTTTTGCATTTGCTCTTCATATTCACCAAAATCAACTTCTTCATGGTATCTTAATCTTACACTTTTTCTTAAGTTGCCAAAGAATTTAAGTTCCTTTTTGTAGTTCTCCAATTCTTCTTTTGATAATAAATCTAAAATTCCTTGAGAAGCTAAGCATATATTTAAGCTTTTAGCATAATTCTTTAGTCTTTCATAAAAATCTAATCTTTCGCTTTCATCAGCTAAATAAACTTCATATTCTTCTTTGTCTATTTTATTCCTAATAGGATTGAATAGATCCTTTAAATATGAATAATTAGATTTCAATTCATCTAAATGCTTCTTTATATCTATTACAGCTCCTTTAATATCATCTTCTTCAAAACCTTCTAGTGAACTATATGAAGTTAGTGCTTTATCTAGATTTCCTAAAAGACCTCTGTAATCAATTATATATCCATAATCTTTTCCTTCATATAACCTATTAACTCTAGCTATAGCTTGAAGTAATTTATGCTCCTTTAACTCCTTATCTACATATAATCCAATTGCTACTGGAGCATCAAATCCTATTAATAGTTTATCTACTACTATTAAAATTTCTACATCTTCACCATCACAAAATTCTTCTTTTATCTTAGTTTCATAATCATCTAAGTTTCCATATTCTCTAGTTATTCTTTCTAATTCCTTTTGTACAAGAAGTTTGTTTTCATCATGAATATCATCATTTCCTTCTCTATTGTCAGCTGATGATATTATAAAGGCTGTTTTTACATCTCCATATTGTTCAAATATTTGCTGATACCTTATAGCCTCAAATTTAGATGATGTTACAAGCATTGCTTTAAAACCTGTTCCTTGCCATGTGTTTTTATAATGCTCATTTATATCTAGTGCTATCATTTCTAATCTTCTTTCACTTGAAGCAACCTTTTGGAATCTTCCCCATTTTTGCTTTAAGTCTTCTTTTTGCTCTTCATTAAGATTTCTTGATATCATTTCAAACTTTCTTTCAAGTCCTGATTCATCATTAATCCACTGATCTACTAATCTTCCCTCATATAACAGCGGTAATACTGCCTTATCATCTACTGCTTGATTTATAGTATACCTATGTATTTCAGCACCAAATTGAGTAAAAGAATTTTTCTCTTTTTTCATAAGAGGTGTTCCTGTAAAACCAATATAACAACCACTTGGAAAAACTTTTCTCATCTTAGCATGAAGTTGTCCATTTTGTGTCCTATGTGATTCAT
>JAEZKY010000060.1 GCA_023435985.1 Bacillota bacterium
TATCTGTACTGGTAGTTGCAGCTTTAGCAACAATACTTGCATATTTACCTAACAAAACAATCCTTGATATTGTTGGTCAAGCATGGGCAGGTTTTGGTTCATCTTTTGGGCCTGCTCTTCTATTAAGCCTTTATTGGAAAAAAATGACCAAGTGGGGAGCATTATCAGGTATGATTGTTGGTGGAGTGACAGTTATCATTTGGATAACTTCAGGTTTATCAGGCTACCTATATGAGATGATTCCAGGTTTCTTGCTATCACTTATATCTATTGTTATTGTCAGCCTTTTAACTTATAAACCCAATGAGATTATTGATAAGGAATTTGATAAAATGGAAAAGACATTGTTAGATATGAACTAAAGTTATATTTGATTATTTTATAATTGAAGCATAAGATTAAAGCACATATGATTTTACCGTAAAAATCATATGTGCTTTATATTTACCTCAACTCTTAATACTATTACATTTTTCTCTCTTAACTAATTCATCCAGTTCCAAGTATAATTCCCGCCTCCACTTGGAATAGTGTATGATTTATTATTTCCACCTTCCCAAATTGCATTTCCACTATTATCTTTCTTAATTGCTTTAAATTCATAAGGGCGTCCTTCTCCAAGATACGTGGTTCCTGTCCAGCTTCCATTGCTATAATTAAGCGCTGTAGCATATGAACCCGTACTCCAATCAGCTAACTCCCATCTACTTCCTGTAACATAAACATTTTGACCATATACTGTATTAGCACCATTTACTGTAAGTTTAACAGGAACTGGTTTCATAGCTAGTATATCTGCAAATGAAGCTAATTCCGATGTAGACTTTCCATTATCATCAATAATATTTCCCAATCTTAATAATGTGAAACCTGAAAAATTATAATTAAATAACATTTCAGCAATATTTTGATATGCCTGATTATTATTTGAAATAGATAATGCATTTTCTCCAAAATGGTTTATTCCTTTAGAATTTGCAAGACTAGCAATATCCTTAACAAGAATCTTTGGCGCTGAATAATACGGACTTGTATTTGCATTTGAGTCGTCCATTTCTAAACATGTAAATGTCAAATCTACATCTGATTCCTTAAATTGATCAAGTAAAGTGCTGTAATTATAATAACCCGCACAATATTCTGCTGCATGCGGCATTGTTTGACTATTCATAAGCCAATGTATCCCTGATATTTTTGCTCCTATCCTTACGTTAAAAACTGAGTCAAAATGTGAATGAGCTTCTGAAGCTATATCTGCTAAATGCTTTGTAAGCACACCCTGATACCAGCTCAAAAAATCGCATCCATATACTGAATTATAGCCATTTTCGAAGAAATTATCTCCATCTGTTGGAGGACTAACTTGCAAAAAACTTGTAAGATTTGTTCCCCATGCATTGTTTAATTCCTTTATTGTACCATATTTTATTTTCATTGAGTTTTGAAAATCTGCTTCTGCTGCTGCACTATAACATTGTAAATATCCCCTATTAGGGTATTCCCAGCCAAAAGCTGCATTATATGAAGGATATCTTAGTTCACCTGCTGGCCCACCAGAAATATATATTTTAGCTATAATGTCTTTATACCCGCTAAAATTTAATGCAAATGAATCGTAAAGTTCATCATACTGCTTATTTGCTCCAGACCACCATGGGCTAAGAGCCTCTTTATCAAAATTCCCTTTCTCATCTTTATACTCTATATTCTCAGGCGTATCTTTATTCCATAGCCATGAAGGTAAAGATATATTTACTGTATCTCCTACATTTCCACCACATTGATGAGTTGATATTATAGGTACCCACTTTAATCCTGATGAGCGTACAGCATCAGCATATGTTTTATAATAACTCCAGTCAAATTGGTTATCTCCTTTACTTTCAACATCTCCCCACCATACATCTGTTGTAATTGCATAGACTCCACTATTCTTCAGTGTTATCAATTTATTTTTAAAGGCATTCCAATCTGTTATTTTTTCTAACGGTGCCATTACAAATGACTTGTAATCAGACTTTATGGTTGAAGCATTTACTTTAAAGCCAAATGATAAAAGTAGTGTAAAAACAAGTAATAAAGATACTAGAGCCCTTTCATAACCTCTTAAGATTTTGTTAACATACTTCATAAATTCCCTCCTAGTATTTTACTGATATATTGAGTAAAGCATTAGGACATTATAATTGAGTTATTTTTCCATTACTTAACTTAATTATATTCCATATTATGTAAGCATTCAATGTTTTTATATCCTAAAAGTCATAATGATATAATTATCATTATAGCCAAGCATTATCTAATTACTCAGCTATAATGTATTTTACTTAAATAAATCTATGCTAAATGCTAGCTGTAATTTTAATTTCTTATTTATTAATTTAAGTTCTCACCCATGTTTTAAAATCCTCTGGTGAATCTTCATTAATAAGAAATACTCTTGCGCCACGCGGAACATCATCTCTACCATAAGTTCCATATCCCATATATCCAGCATATCCAAGTCTAATACCTCTTAATGCAGCACAATAATTATTTAAATGATCATGACCTGTAAAAATACCTTTTACATCTCCAGTTTTAATTACTTTACTAAAGAGACACAAATTTATTTTTGCAACGCTTTCCTCTTCAAATCTTTCACCATCAATTAATCCAGTTTCCCATGCTTTTTTAAAATTCCGTAATGGTATATGAAAAAACATGAGTGCTGGTATTATTTTATTATAGTTTCGTTTTAGGTTTAAAGCAGTCCTCCTATACCAATATATCTGAGTAAGCTTTATCCAATCATATCCCCCAATGAACGAAGGTGCATATTTTCCAGAGTCTATCATATAAATATTAAACTTGGGTGTTTTTCTTTTTGAACTTTCTATAATAATATTATAATTTCCAATTCTATCAGAAGTTTTATATCCAACTTCACTCAAATTATATTTATAGTTCATATATAAATCCATCATTTCTTCCTTAGTCATCATCCCATGCTCATCATCATGGTTACCAAAAACAATTGCCCAAGGTATCCTCCTATTTTCCATTGGTCCCGCTATATTGTTAATAGCTTTCTTAACGTCATCTATAGTTTTACATTTACCATCAATATTATCTCCAGTTAAAACCACCATATTAGGTTTCTCGCAATCTAATATCCTATTCATAAGGCCTATAGATTTATCCTTTTCTGGCCCTTCATGTATATCTGTAAATTGAACTATCTTAAAATTTTTATTATTATCAAATTTAAGTGGTATTTTCATAATAGGACCTGCTTTCATTTAATATATTATACTAATTTTTATGATAAAAATTAGTATAATAGTATCTACATTAAAAACATATCTTTTTTCAGAAATTGACATTTAAAAATTCAGCTTACAGAAAAAATAAAAAACAAGAACTAAGTTATCGCTTTAGAACCTAGCTCTTGTTTTTTATAATAATTAACTTTTACATATTTAAACCTGAGTAACCTTCTTCTCCATGCAGCGAAATATCCAATCCTTCTGATTCCTCACTTGAAGTTGCTCTTAATTTCATTACAAAACCTATAACTTTAAGTATTATAAATGTCGCAACTGCTGCATATAACGCAGTAACACAAGTTGATATTAAATGTGCTTTTATAAGTGCAAAATTACCATATATTAATCCATCCGCACCTGCTGGGTTAATTGCCTTAGAAGCAAATATAGCAGTGGATATAGATCCCCATATTCCACCTATGCCATGACATCCAAAAGCATCTAAGGCATCATCGTATCCTAATTTTTTCTTCAGAATAGCTATAGCAAAGAAACTTAAAGCTCCCCCGACTAGTCCAATGAATATAGCTGATACAGGGCTTACAAAACCTGCTCCCTGCGTTATAGAAACTAGTCCCGCAATAGCTCCACTAACTATTCCAAGTGCAGTAGGTTTTTTATAAAGAATCCACTCGCAAGCTGCCCATCCAATAGCTCCAGCTGCTGCAGAAGTATTCGTTGTAAAAAATGCGTTAATTGCAACATAATTCATAGAAAGAGCGCTTCCTGCATTAAATCCAAACCAACCAAACCATAAAAGTCCTCCTCCGAGTATTGCCATAGGTATATGATGAGGTCCCGGACTAGGTTTCTTTCTTTTTCCAATAACTAGTGCTGCAATAAGACCGGAAACTCCAGAATTTATTTCAACCGGATGTCCTCCTGCAAAATCTAGAACTCCTAAACTTTTTAGCCATCCATTAGTACCCCATACCCAATGAGCGATAGGATCATAAACTAATGTACTCCATAAGATTATTAATACTAAAAAAGCCGGAAAAGTCATACGTTCAGCAACGGAACCTGAAATAACAGCTGCTGTGATTGCCGCAAACATTAATTGAAATATCACAAATTCTAAATGAGGTATTGTACCTGCATAATCTACATTTGGTGTAATTCCTATATTATTTAAAAATCCCCAATCTAATCCTCCAATTATACCTTTAATATCTGGCCCAAAGGTTAAAGTATATCCAACAAAGATCCACTGTATAGATATGATAACTAACGCAGCATAATTTTGTATTGTAATACTTAGCACATTCTTGCTCCTTACCATACCACCATAAAACAAAGCTAAACCTGGCACCATCAACATTACTAGTGCAGCACAAATAAATACAAATCCCATATCCGCGCCATTCAACAATTCCATATTTTTATTCCCCCTTGAATAATTTTTAAGCTTTTGATTACTAATTGCATTTTGAGTTTATTGCTAATATATTGCTTTATTATAGTTCCACAAAAAATAAAAAGGCGCTCTCACTTCAAAAAGGTATATCTATTGTCAGATATATCTTTGCATAGAAATGAAAACGCCATTGTTTTCCAAATATTTCATTTAATAATGTATTATACTTTTATAAGTTTACTATCTTAAAATTTAGGTGTCAATACAAAATGTAAAATTATTTTATTTTATGCTGAAATATGAATATTTTTTTTCACAAATAAAATAGAAGTGATAATAAACAAAAAATCTCTTGCTTTTATACACCAAAAACAAGAGATTCGTATTTCTTATCTTATTATATTAAATAACTCAGTATTTCCTTTGCATTTCCTATAATTAAGCTCTATTTCCTCCCGAAAACTCTCTTCCAGGATTAATATCTATAACAACACGTTTAGGTTCTGCCAATGAAACTTCATGCTCACATTTCCACTTTTCCATTTCACCTATTCCTTCTATTTCTTTTAATTTATCAGCCACTTCACTATTATCAAAGATATAATATCCATAAGAATATAAAATATCAATCACTTGATTAGGATCTAAATTTTTAAAATGGCATTGCAAATCACATAATCCTATTGCTGAAAGTCCTAAAGTATCCATTAAGTATTCATCTTCTTTTCCTTCAATATTAAATAATCTTACATTTAATATACCAAATAAAATATCATAATCTTCATTAAAAGGATTGTTACCTAAGTATTCGTCTCTGCTAATTACCTGCTCAGTAAGTTGAAAATGAATTCCTTCACATGGAATAAGTTCTGTTATAGCATAAAGTGCTTTTTGAAAAATTTCAATTCTTTTACTATATTCTAACCCTATAGCCATTATATCTGTTACTATAATCCTATAAGAACATTCCTCAATCTCTTCTTTATTTTTAAAATTTTCCGATTGTTCCAATGATTTTTTTAACTTTAAAATATCTGGTTTATCATAAACTTTACTAATAACTATTGAGACTGGTGCACTCATATTTTTGTATTCTAATATATGATCCATAAATGCAAATATAATATTATTTTCCTGTCTAGATGAAATTTCAACATTCCCACAATATTTCTTAATATTTTCTAATAAGTCGTTTTCCAAAATAACAGGTTCTTCTTTCATATAAAGCTCTACACTATATGTTTCCGCAAAAACATCTGGCACATTTTCCTCTTTATTCTTTTCTCTGTATTTCTTCATGCTGCAAACCTTCTTTCTCTTCTCGTAATTTTTCTAATATAAATAATTTTATTTTATATAAAAAAGCCATCTCAAAATTCAATCAATTTTGAGACAGCTTTGCCCATCAACTATTAGTTTATTATATCATAATAATTTATTATTTTGTACATAATTTCTTTAAATTATATATTAGGTAAAGATTTATTAGTAGGACCTTCTATCCAATTTCCTTTGTAATCATATCTTGAACCATGACATGGACATTCCCATGTTAATTCATCAGCATTCCAATGAAGTTCACAACCTAAATGAGCACATTTTGTTGATATAGCAAATATATTTCCGTAATTATCCTTATATACCCCAGCCTTTTGCCCCTTATATTCTATAATACCTGCCTGACCCTTCTGAATATTACTTGTATTTTCTTCCGGAATGTCTATCCTTTGTGCAATAAAGTTTTTTGCAGTTATAATTATATCATTGGCAGCATTTTTCATTGAAGCTGACATATCGAATCTTCTTGGTGAAAATATTTCTGAAAAATCATTTTCTTTTTGAAGAATCATATCACTTATTATCATTGCAGCTGCCATTGAATTTGTCATTCCCCATTTTTTGAAACCTGTTGCCACATAAATATTTGGTGTTTTTGATGAATAATGTCCTATATAAGGTATATCATCTAAGGTCATACAGTCTTGTGCTGACCAATGAAACCTTTCTATTGAATCATGATAAAACTGTTTTGCAGCTTTTCTCAACTTATCATAAGCCCCACCTTTCTCATTTTCGCCAACTCTATGTACAGCGCCACCAAATAATAATAAATTTTTATAATTTCTAAATGAATAGGCATTTTTATCAATACCTTTATACATACCATTTAAGACTTGAGCATTTTCTAAAGCTAATACATAAGATCTTTCTTGATGCATTCTCATAAAATAATATCCCGGGGTATTTAAAAATGGATAATGCGTTGCTACTACTATTTCATCTGCCTTAATTTCTACTCCTTCCTTTGTCACTACAGTGCTTTTTTCTGTAATATCAAGTGCCGTCGTATTTTCATAAATAGTTAACTTTTCTGAGATTGGTTTCAAAAATTTAAGCGGATTGAACTGAGCTTGATTCTTAAATTTCAATGCTCCTTTAACTTCAAATGGCAGATCAACTTTATTAACTATTTCAGCATCAATTCCTAGTTTTTTCGCTGCATTATATTCATCTTCAAGGCTTTTTATATTATCCAAAGAGTACAAATAAGCATCCTTATGTTCGAAATCACAATCAATATTTTCCTCGTCAATTACTTCTTTGTACCTCTCTATCGCCAGCATATTAGCCTTAGCATATTGCCTTGCACCTTCTTCACCAAATTCCTTAATTAATTTGTCATAAATTAAATCATGCTGGCATGTTATTTTAGCTGTTGTGTTTCTTGTAACTCCACTAGCAATGCTTTTAGCATCAATAACAACAACCTCTTTCCCACTTCTATTAAGCATATGCGCTGTCAGCATTCCAGCCATACCAGCTCCTATTATTAGAACTTCACATTTAATATCTTTATCTAAAGCCTCTCTTTTTCTAAAATCAATTTCAGAATTCCATACACTTTCCACGTATACATCACCTCATATTTAGTATCTCTTCTTTTTTTAAATATACACAAGATTTATACATTAACAGCTTCTCATTTATAAAATTTCTTCACTAATAACTTCATGAACTCATAAATTATAATGATATAAAAAATATATTAGGAGAAACTAATGGATTCAGATTATAGAATGAAAATTAATTTTGATGCTCTTCCCAGACGCTTCCCACCTCAACATCAAAATTTCCAGCCTGGTATCGAAGAACTGATGAACCCTCTTCCAATATTTGATAATCCTGATTATAAAGGAAGTGGTAAATTAGAGAATAAAGTAGCATTAATTACAGGCGGTGATAGTGGAATTGGAAGGGCAGTTGCAATTGCTTTTGCTAAAGAAGGTGCAGATGTTGCAATTTCATATTTATATGAACATCAAGATGCACTAAAGACTAAAAAGTATGTTGAAAAATATGGCAGCACTTGCTTACTTATGCCTGGAGACATTTCTCATGAAGGTTTTTGTGAAAAACTAGTAGAATGCACAATAGACAAACTTGGGAAACTAGATATTCTAATAAATAATGCTGGTGTTCAATTTCCTCAAGACAGCATAGAATGCATATCTCCATCTCAATTGAAGACAACATATTCAATTAATATATTTCCTATGTTTCATCTTACTCAAGCCGCACTTCCATACATGAAAAGAGGCAGTGCAATAGTCAATACTGCATCAGTTACAGCCTACCAGGGTAATAGAGATCTGCTTGACTATGCATCGACAAAAGGGGCAATTGTAACATTTACTCGTGCTCTTTCTAATTCATTAGTACCTAAAGGAATTAGAGTTAATGCAGTAGCACCAGGACCAATTTGGACTCCGCTTATCGTATCAAGTTATTCTGCTGAGCGAGTTGCTATATTTGGTTCTGATACTCCTATGAAAAGAGCTGGACAGCCTTTTGAATTAGCTCCTGGATATGTTTATTTAGCATCTGATGATTCATCTTTTGTTTCTGGTCAAGTTCTTCATATAAACGGTGGAATGATGGTTGAAAGCTAATTTTTGTTAGCAAACTTTTAAAGTAATTATACTAATCGCTTTTCCTTATATAATATTAAGATAATAAATAATTAGGACTTGCAAAGCAAGCCCTAATTATTTATTATCTATAAATTCCATATTCCAATTAAAATATCCAGTTTCCTCATTTTTTATATATTTAAAATAGGCTGAGAAAGTATTCCCCTTCTTGCTCTTTAAATTTCTAAATCCAACTTTTCCATTCTTAAGTAGAAGTTCTACCATTTCCTTAGATACATTCTTCCCAAAGGATTTTATATATTTATCATCCTTCCAAATAGTGAATTTACAGCCATTCTTCCAGTTACTACACCCAAAGCTTTTTTCACCTTCAATTACTGGATTGCCACATACCGGACAAGGACCTATACTTTCAGTGTCCTTTGGTATTTCTACTTTAAATCTTGATAGTGCGCCATCATCTTTCTTAATTAGCTCTACAGACTGAATTGTAAAATTTATAATTAACTGCATAAAATCACTTTTAGCAAATTTGTTCTTTTCAATATCTGAAAGGGTTTTTTCTAATCTTCCTGTATACTCCAAATCAAACAATTCCTTTACAGGAAAAGTTTCAACTAGATTCCTTCCAAGATCAGTGCACATAAGATTTTTTCCTTTAGTTTTTAGATATCCTATATCCTTTAATTTTTTTATTGTTTCAGCCCGAGTTGCTGGTGTACCTATACTAAAGCCACTTAAAATAGCCTGCATCATTTCTTCTGAATCTTCTTCTTTGTCTTCAATACCTTTTCCACAGGTCTCCATAACTCTAAGCAATGTTTTTTCAGTATGGTACTTAGGAGGCTTCTTAGTTACTGAATTAACTTTTGAATCAACAATATCCAAATTTTCATCAATTTCAACCTTTGGAAGTATTACATCCTTACTTTCTATCTTTTCTACTACCTTCCATCCTTCCACAAGCTTTACTTTTCCCTTTGATGTAAAAATCCCTGGTACTTCTGTAACATTAGCCTTTAACGTTACCTTTGTTTCCTCAAATTCTGCCACTGGCATGAACTGCATTATGAATCTGTTTTTAATAGCCTCGTACACTACTTTTTCATCTGCTGACAGTCCTGAAGGCTTAATATATGTAGGTGTTATAGCACTATGGCTTTCAACTTTTGAACTATCAAAAATTCTTTTAGATGTAGAAAATTTAATATCTTTCTCATAAGGCAGTCCTGCCTTTAATGTATCTAAAACCTTTTTAGCTCTATCCTTTAAACTTTCTTCTAAAACAACACTTGCTGTTCTTGGATAAGTAGTGAGCTTCTTTTCATAAAGTGACTGAGCAACCTTAAGAACTTTATCTGAAGTCCATCCTTTGTATTTGCTAGTAATATGACCTTGAAGATTTGATAAATTAAATAAATATGGCGGATACTCCTTTTTAAGTTCTGTCTGTTTATCAATAACTTTAGCAGTTGCCCCTTCAAGTAAAGGTAAAAATTTATCCAGATCTTCTTTCTTATCGAACTTTTCAGAATCATTTTCATAATAAAGTCCCTCAAATTCTTCATTAGTTGAAGTTTTGAAGTTAGATATTAATTTATAATAAGTTGTAGCTGTAAAATTTTCTATTTCCTTATCTCTATCATAAATTATCTTTAAAGTAGGAAGAAGCACTCTTCCTATATTAATAGTTTTATTTTCTTCAAACTTATACTTCAGTGTGCTTACTGAAGTTAAGTTAATTCCTATAATCCAATCACTCCATTGTCTTCCTATTCCCGCATCTTGCAGTGACTGCATTTCTTTATTATCTTTTAAAGCTTCCATACCACTTTTAACTTCATCAGGTGTCCATTCATTTAAAAGCAGCCTATATATTGGCTTCTTGACCTCAAAATAACCAAATAATTCATCAGCTATAACCTGACCTTCTCTATCGTAGTCCGTAGCCGAAATAATACTTTCAACATCATCCTTATCAATAAGGCTCTTTATTATGCCAAGTTGTTTTTTAGCGCCCTTATCCTCTGTTGATCTATCTGCACCGTCGCATTTTACTTTATACAGAAAACGCTCTGGAATGAATGGAAACTTTTCAAATCTCCAGCCTTTCATGTTTTCATCATAATCTTTTGCATCGTATAGCTGCAAGAGATGTCCAAATGCCCATGTTATGTAATACCCATTGCCCTCAAAATAACCATCTTTTCTGGTCTTTATTTTATATGCATCAGCAATATTTTTAGCAACAGATGGCTTTTCCGCAATAATAACCTTTGCCATGATATTTTGTATCCTCCTTTAGTTACTATTCTCATAATAAAATGCTAAATATCAGATTCTCATGAGAAATATTAACCAAGTTCTTTTCTCTATCTTTTAGCAATATATATATTAACACTAAATAAAAAATAAAACCAGCTTAAATCTTAACTGTCTACTCTATTGCGTTTCTCTCCCCTATTATAAGCACTAATATTCTCCAACAAATCTATAAATAATCTACTTCTTGCATCTTCACTAGCCCATGCTATATGTGGAGTTAATACTAGTCTTTCTTTATTTTTTATTTTTAGTAATGGATTATCACTTGGAATTGGTTCAACATTAAACACATCTAAAGCTGCGCCCCCTATTATCGCTTCATCTAAAGCCCTAGCCAAATCTTCATCTACAACTATAGGGCCTCTTCCAACATTTATCAAAATCGAATCCTTTTTCATTTTAGTAAATGCTTCATAGTTAATTAGCCCTTCTGTTCGCTCATTCAAAGGTGAGTGTATTGAAATAACATCACATTGTTTTAGCAGAGACTCAAAACCTACCCTTGCATAATCCGAATCATCATTCTTTCCTGAAGTAGAATAATATATTACCCTTGCACCAAAAGCTTGGGCTATCCTTGCCACTCTTTTACCAATGTTTCCAAGACCTATTATTCCCCATACTTTTCCGCATAGATCCTTGTATGGTACTTCTATGTTAGTAAACATATTATACTTCGAATATTCTCCAGACTTAACAAAATTATCAAAGTAGCTTATATTATCATATAAATGAAGTAACATAGCAAATGTATGCTGAGCCACTGTAGTAGTAGAATATCCCTTTACATTAGTTACTGCTATATTTCTTTCCTTAGCATACTTTATGTCTATATTATTGTACCCTGTGGCCATTTCACATATTAATTCTAATTCACCTGCATCCTTTAGATTATCTCTATTTAATACTACTTTGTTGGTTAATACAATATTAGCATCTCTAATTCGATCTGCAACTTCTTCTTCTGACGTTAAATCATAATAAATTACTTGGCCAAATTCATTTAATTTAATGTAGTCTACGTTACCTAAAGTCTTACCATCTAATACTACTATTCTCTTCATCTCTATTCTTCCTCCTAAATTTTTCGAATTATATATTATTTTTATAAGACTTTCATTTTATAAGTTTCATTAACTTTTTATCTTCCTTTAAAAGGATCTCCTCTATAAGTTTAAATTCCTTCTTTATAACATTTATATCTATATTTTACTTTCCATTCCTAATTTTACTATATTAATAATAACGTAAACAAAAATAAATGTAAACTCACGGCTTATAATCTTTTCTGAGATGTAACGCACTTTCCAGAACCTATAAAAATAATTATAAGTCTAACTGCTATAAGATAATTATATAATAAAAAGCAAAGATTTATAAATATAGGATTTATTCATTTCCTATATCTACAAATCTTTACTGCTAATTTAAAAGTTAGATATCTATAAACTGGCACATGAGTTTCTCTCTATTAATTTAGTATCCAATAATATATGTCGATTCTCTTCTTGTCCATTAATTAATGAAAACAATAAATTTATGCTCATTGCTGCCATCAACTTTTGAGGTTGTTTCACCGTTGTGATACTTGGATTGTAAAACTTGCTTTCATCCATTCCATCAAAGCCAATTAATGAAATATCTTCTGGAATCCTGAATCCACTATCGATTATCGCTTTAGCTACACCAATTGCCATGATATCCGATAATGAAAAAATTGCTGTAATGTCTTTTCTTTCTTTTAACAATTTTATTGTTTCCTCATATGCTTTTTCACTTGAATAACCACCTATGATAATCAAATCTTCTTCTATCTCTATACTTTCTTTTCTTAAGGCCTTTTCATATCCTTCTAATCTTCTTAAGCTTATTCCTGTATCATTAGCATCCCCCAAAACTAATGCTATTTTTTTATGTCCTTTATTTATTAAATATCTTGCCGCATCATAAGCACTTTTAACATTATCTATTCCTATTGATGAATAATACGATTTTCCCTGTTTTGAGATGGTGTTAACAGATGTTAATACTATTGGTATATTTACTTCTTTAAAACTATCATCTGTGATTTCACTAAAATTTCCACCTAAACATATTATCCCCTGTAATCTTTTTTCTTTTATAAAAGCTATCAAAATATCAACATCCTGATATAAGTTATAATCATTTTGATGTACTATAGCTGTATATCCATTTTGATTTATAATTTTCCCTATAATATTAGTCATTTGAGCAAAAAATGGATTAAACACTCCCTTTACTAAAATGCCTATATTTTTTGTATTATTTTGCTTCAATATTCTTGCACTATTATTAGGAATATAATTGCTTTCTTTTATAATCTTTAAAATTTTTTTTCTTGTACTTTCTTTAACATCAGGATGGTTATTTATTACTCTCGAAACCGTACTAACTCCAACCTCTGCTAATTCTGCTATATCCTTTATATTCATATATTTCTCCCATACCACTTTAAATATAGAATAGTTACGATATCGTTACCATTTATAGTTATATTAACACTTTTAAGTTCAGCCAAATCCTAAAAAACATTCCTATTTTAATTATATTTTACTTTTTTGTTTCCAAATAAAAAAGGCTATTTTAAACAATGAAGCATCATTGAATTTTCTTATGTCATACCCTGTATATTTTTCAATTTTGTCTAACCTATAGATTAATGTATTTCTATGAACATACAAACCTTTTGCTGCTTCACTCAAGTTTAAGTTTAACTTAAAGAAAATTTCCACTGTTTTTATCATGTCTTCATCTAATTTTGAAAATCCATCATCGAAATCATTTAATATCTTTGCTTTAGTCTCCTCTTTCAAATTATCCATTATCTTTTCAAATAGAAGGCTATTCTGTTCAAATATCCTTGAAGATAATTTGTATTTTTTTGCCAGTTTGATTTTATAAACATTCTCATTATACAATCTACCTAAAAATTCATATTCTCCAATATGACAATAGCTTATGTAACATTTCTCATAAAGAGAAGTGTAAACAGTTTCACTAATGCTTGATACGTGTTCATTTATATCCTCAAATACTCCAAGTAAATTTATTGTATCTTCATAATTCACCACTATAATATCAGTATTATTATAAATCTTTTTCAAAATATCTAAGACATCAGTTAATTTTTCCTTCAAATCAATAGTTATCAAAAATGTCTCCGCTTTTATTCCAGGCATGATTTCCTTTATTTTTTCTTTTGATACATTTGAAGTTTGCAATAACGCAATTGTAAGCTTTTCTTTTTTGTTATAATCATTTTTATATTTGTCTTTAATGCAAAACTCTAATATTTTTAAAGAATCTCTATGTTCTCTTTCAATTTTTATTTCAAATCTCTTCGTTCCGATAAAAAATGAGCTGTGAAAATGCTCTTCTTTAATGTCGCTCGAATTTGCCTTAAATATAATTTTTCCATCTTCATAAATTTCAAAAGGTATTTCACAATTTTCATATATTTCTTCTAGATACTTTACTAATTCCTCCATAATACTCTCACTCCAATTGTTATTTATCCCCTGTTCAATTATTATAATACTCCCATCTTTGTAGATGGGAGTTAAAATCTGCATCCTCATATATTTAAGCCTATTCAAGCTTAGCTATGACATAAACTAACATATTCTTAATTCTGTTTCTTTATCAAATACATGAATATTTTCGTTTTCTACATACAATTTAATTTTATCCTTAGGCTCTGATTTAGTACTTCCATCAACCCTTGCTGTCATATTATTCTTTCCTGATTTAAAATAAATGTAACTTTCAGCCCCCATTCGTTCAACAACTTCTACATCTCCAGTAAGTGTTGCACTAGGATTCCTTTCAATTAATTCACTATTATCATCTAAGTGCTCTGGTCTAATGCCAAATACAACTTCCTTATTTATATAATTCTTTTCTTTTAGTATATTTCCTTTTTCTTCTGGTAATAATATACTATTTTCTTCAAAATTGCAGTATATCTGCCCTTCCTTTTCAGTAACAGTACCATTCACCAAATTCATTTGAGGACTTCCAATAAATCCTGCAACAAATAAATTAACTGGAGTATTATAAATATTAAGCGGAGTATCAACCTGTTGGATAATGCCATCTCTCATTACAACAATTCTGGTTCCCATTGTTAACGCTTCAACCTGGTCGTGAGTAACATATATGAAGGTTGTACCTAAGCTTTGATAAAGTTTTGATATTTCTGTTCTCATTTGAACTCTTAGTTTTGCATCAAGATTGGATAAAGGCTCATCCATTAAAAATACCTTTGGTTCCCTTACAATAGCTCTTCCTAGTGCAACTCTTTGCCTTTGACCTCCTGATAAAGCCTTTGGCTTTCTATCTAGTAAATGTTCAATGTCTAATCTCTTTGCTGCTAATCTCACCTTTTTATCTATTTCATCCTTTGGAGCCTTTCTTAATTTTAAAGCAAAAGCCATATTATCATATACTGTCATATGTGGATATAAGGCATAGTTTTGGAATACCATAGCTATATCTCTTTCCTTAGGTTCTACATCATTAACAAGTTTTCCACCTATATATAACTCACCCTTTGATATTTCTTCAAGTCCCGCAATCATTCGTAAAGTTGTTGACTTACCACAACCTGACGGTCCAACAAATACTATAAACTCTTTGTCTTCAATTTCCAGATTGAAATCTTTAACTGCAGTCACATCTCCTTCATAAATTTTATACATATGTCTTAATGATAAATCTGCCATATCTAAGTTCTCTCCTTCATTTATATAATTTCCAATTCTATTTCTATACCATTTCCTATAAGTCTATTTTACTACATGAAATCCTTTAACTTCCATACTTAAAATTTACAAAACTGTCTTCTCTTTTTTGTGAAATAATATAAAAAACCATCAAAAAAGAAAAAAGGAAAGCCAAAAGCTTTCCTCCCAAACTGTGCATTGTAAATTGTTCACTGTATAAGTATCCCTTTAATGCTTTTGAATGCTTGCCTCTCCCCCAAATGTACTTATTAGAACTCAACATATCATCTCCAACTAAAAATACCTATTCCTTAAATTTTCTCTATATCTTATTGTACTTTCTTTATTCCTGTCTATATAGTATAATTTATATACATTTTCAGCGGAGGTGATATACTTATGAAAAAACCTATTATCGGTATAAACTCTAGTCGGCTTATAAGACAAGATACTCCTTATTCTCATTCTGTTATGGAATCTATCAGTAATGATTATGTAGAATCAGTAATTAGAGCTGGTGGAATTCCTATTATACTTCCTATTCTTTCTGATGAGGAGTCTATCAGACAGCAAATTGAAACTCTTGATGGGGTTATACTTTCTGGCGGAATAGATGTGAATCCTTTACTTTATAATGAAGAACCATCTCCTAAATTAGGATTCATATTTCCTGAAAAAGATGATTTTGACCTTTTAATAGCAAAAATTGCTTATGAATTTAATAAACCAATTCTTGCTATATGCCGAGGACATCAAATTTTGAACGTGGCTTTTGGAGGAACTTTATATCAAGATTTATCAGATATGGAGGGGTGCTATATTAAACATCAGCAACAAACCAAAAATGGTGCTGCAACTCATACATTAAATATTCTCGAGGATTCAATTTTACATGATGTTTTAGGTACGTCTATTATCAGCAATACTTTTCATCATCAGGCAATAAAAGATTTAGCTCCTGGTTTTAAGGTTACTGCTTATTCTAAAGATAATGTAATTGAAGCTATTGAAAGCCTAGATAAGACATTTGTCGTTGGTGTTCAATTTCATCCAGAAATTATGACTGCTTATAATGATGAAAATATGCTTAGATTATTTAAAGCATTTATAAATGCTTCATCAAATAATATGATAAAGAAAAAATAAAAAAATAACTTAAAATCTAAAATAATGCATTAATATATACTTTATTTATTAATGTATATTCTAAGATTTTAAATTATTTGTTTTAATTTCTTTATTATTTTTTCTCATATTCAATTTTATAAATATCTATATCATATTTTGAAATACCTTTACTATACTTAATATACCATATCCCCACTGCGGATTTGGATATATATCTCCCCCCCTTTGAACTGCACCTCTTTGTATATACGTTTTTATAGTTTGTGAATATATATTAGGATCATTTCCTTCAACAATTCCCCATTGAAATAGCATTGTGCATGCTCCTGCCAGTATAGCTGCTGACACACTTGTTCCATTAACAATGGCCGTTGTGTTATTTGGGGCCGTAGTTAATGCATTTACTCCTCCTGCAGCAACATCTATTCTATCAATATATTCCTCCAGAAACGCCATTCCAGAATACTCTAAAATATTATTATTATTTTGATTATATGCTGCAGCTGTAATTGAATAGGTTGATGCACTCGGATTTGTGATTGTTCCATAAGGGTCTGAAGGAATAAATCCAGTTCCCCCAATACTTAATCCTACACCAGGTATCCATGCATTATACCTTCCATCTAAAATTAACTCTCCTGTCAATCTAAATTTCCAAATTCCTTCCTTTATATTACTGAATCTGATAGTATATGACTGTTCTCCTGTAAGCTCTTCTGGAAAGTATGAATTAATTATTATTGGTGTATTTTCAAAAACAAAGGAATAGGTACTTATACCTTTAATTTCCGGTCTTATTCTTCCAGTATTTTCTCCTGAAGGTGATATAATTTCTAGAGACATTATATTAGGTGAATCAACCCAAATCTCAGCTATATTATTTTTTTGCTCTGGTGCCATATATAATTGTATTACTCTCGAGTCATTAACTTGTGGTATTACACCAGAAGCATGACATCCAATGGCACCTTGATTTCCTGTTCCTGTAACTATAGCTATCCCACTATGACTAGATATTGAATCCATATATTGTTCCAGAATCCCATCCCCTTTATGACTGCCTAAATTACTTCCAAGAGGAAAATATATAACCAATGGCTTATTGCTATTTAAGGAATATTTATATAAAAAATCTAGTGCTGGAAAGATGGCAAATAAGTCAAATACAGGAATACTAAATCCAAAGTTCATCATAACTTTAATGGATTGTATTAACTTAATTATTATAAAATCACATTCTGGCGCAATCCCCTTTAAATTAGGGTTTATCCCCCTTGCCCCAATGATTCCAGCCATATTTGTACCATGGCCAATTTCATCTCTACTAGGCACTATTTCATAGGGTGATTTTCCTTCATTAGAAGCCTTTATAGCCTCTTGTATTTTATTTTTATCATAAACTGTTCCGTATGGAACAATGTTTCCTTCTTCTATATTAGTAGATTGTATTGTTTGATCCCATATATACTCTATTCTTGTCTCTCCATTTTCCTTCATAAATTCTCTATTAAGGTAATCAATTCCTGTATCAATAATAGCTACGGTAACCCCTCTACCTGTTAACCTTAATGGCAGCTCTAACTGCAAAAAATCTGCTCCAGAAGCTTTAACTGGTGATATTTCCTGAAGAGTAAATATATCTATCTGAGCAACAAATACTACAGTTGAAAAAATTGCTCCTTGAATATTTAATTGCTCTTCCTTATTAGTAGATACGATAGCATATTTATCATTAATTATTGTCACAAAATATCCTGGCTGCTTTGAAATTTCCTCCTCAATGTTCCCTTCATATTGAACAACATAATGATAATAATTAGGATCAGAAAATATATTAGGAGGTACTCTATAATTCCCTTTCATTTAACTCCCCCTGTCTCTTCCCTTTGGAATTCTTATAAATAGATCATTAATACAATATTCATTATATTCACAACCATTATCTTTATTATTAAAATTATAGCTGAGTTCTCCCCGTGCTCTATATATTCCTCCTATAATATTAAAAATACCAAGCAAGTCAAAATCTCCATATCCGCTTTCCCTTGTAGGATATCTATTAGTTTGATTTCTGTTTGCACCGTATAGTATATATGTTCTAACCTTCTTTGTATACATAGTTGAATCATTCCCATCTACTATTCCCCATTGCAATAAAAGTACACAAGCACCAGCAACTATTGCAGTTGCTGCTGAACTACCTGAAAATGTTGTAGTTCCACCTGAAGTCTTTGTTGTTAAAATATTTACTCCTATTGTTGAAATATCAGGATTAATTACACCATTTGTATTGAACCCTTTCCCTGAAGCCGCAATCAAAGCATTATTATTTCCATAGTAAGCAACTGTAACTACATTTAAAGCCTCAGATGGCATAGTCAATGTATTAAAAGGATCTGATTCAAGAAATATAGTATTTTCAGGTAGAGTGTTCTTTGGTGGAAGCCATATATCATATCTTCCACTAATTATATAATCACCAATTAAATTCAAGCTCCATATTCCAGGTTTTATATTAGTAAATTCAATGCTTATTACTTCATGCCCCGTAAAATGTTCTGGATTATAATATTTAACTAACATCTGTGTATCTAAAAAAACAAACTTAACTGGCTGAATTTTATTTATCTGAGCTTGAATAACTGATGAGGCTTCTCCTGTTGGAGAAATTACATTTATTGAAGCAATATTAGGTCTTCGTATCCAAATATAAATGTGAAAGATTTTTATTTCTCTTGGTATTCTTAAATCTATTACTTTTACATCTCCCACATTTTTAATGTATCCTGATGCATGTCCTTGCGAATCGCCCTCGTTGCCTACTCCACACACTAAACATATACCTCTATTATTCCCAAGAGATGTTACATACCTAGAAATTAAATTATAACCATCATGGCTTCCTTCAGTACTTCCAGCACCAAGACAAATAACCATAGGCTGTCTTCGCTCTATTGCTACCTTTCTTAAGTACTCCAATCCACTTACAATTTCAGATGCATTGTATACTGGGATATCCGGAATTCCATTTGCCTTTAGTTCCGACTTAAAATTACTCGATTCAAAAAGCTTAACAATAACAAAGTCACTTTCATTTGCAATTCCTTGAAATTCTTTATTATTTCCACGTGCTCCTATAATTCCTGCAACTTTAGTCCCATGTCCAATTTCATCTCTTGATGGTACAATTTTATATGGATCCCCCTTATTTCTGTAAGCCTTTATAGCATTATTAATTTGTTCATTTGAATAAATTTGGCCAATGTATACAGCTTCATTATTACTATTTGCAATTGTTTGATCCCATATATTTACAATTCTTGATGTATCATCTTCTCTCATAAACTCATCATTTAAATAATCTATTCCTGTATCAACTATTCCAATCAATACATTCCTTCCATTCAAGTCTAAATACGGATTAATTTTTATATTATTTATATTATCAACAGACGATGGTGAAATATCTTGCAAGACATACTTAATTCTAAAATCATAAAAAACAATCTCTGGAACATCAATTAAGAGTTTGTCAAAATCTTTTTCTTGTACTGATATCACTCCAATAGTATCTGTAATCACATCACCACAAGCATAAGATATACTATCTATCTTCTTTTTGAAATCCCCTTTATATTCTATTAAATAGTTTGCTGTGTTTGGATCGTAATATGAATTACATTTACGTAAAGCAGCCATATTTAACTCCTAATATTACTTGCATTCATTCAATATTATATATATTTTTATTTTGTTTATTTGATGATTAAATTTAATATACAGCTAATCACTTCTTAAGAGATTTAAAAGTTTATCTAATTTCACTTCATAATAAGTTTTAATTAATGATACATGAAGTTGTTTACTAAATTTAAAAAAGACTATCAAGAATTAAAATCTCTGATAGCCTTTATACCCTATATTTTTATAAATTTAAATTTTCATCTTTATCCTCTTCTACTTCTAATAATTTTTTAGCACGAATTTTTTTGTTAAATATATTCTGTACATCATTAAGCACTGTGTACATAATTGGTACTACAAATAAAGTTAATATTGTGGAAGTAATCAATCCACCAATTACTGCTTCAGCCATTGGGGCACGCATCTCTGATCCCATACCATTAGACACAGCTAAAGGAATCATACCAAATATCATAGCCAAAGTGGTCATAACTATTGGACGTAACCTTATTAAACCTGCTTGTTTAATAGCTTCTTCTCTTTCCATCCCCTCATCAATTCTTTGTTTTGCAGCATCTACAAGCAGTATTCCATTCTTGGCAACTAAGCCCATAAGCATTATTATACCAATTATAGACATTAAACTTAATTGAGTCTTACAAATAAATAAACCTAAAACAGCTCCAATAATCGCAAGTGGCAAAGCGAATAATATTGATATAGGATCAACAAAGCTTTCAAATTGTGCCGCCATAACTAGGTATAAGAATAAAGCTGCCATAGCCATTGCTTGTTCTAAACTGCCAAGACTACTAGTCATAGAACCAGCTGTTCCTCCTAAAGATACTGAAATGTCTTCTGGCTTATCCATTTGAGTTTGAATCTTTTTCATAAATGAGTTCATAAAGGTACCTGAAGCTGTTCCTGAAATATTACAAGAAATCTGCAATTCTGCCTGCCTATCATATCTTGTTAATTGTGCCGAAGCTGTTGCAAAAACTTGTTTAGTCACTTCAGATAAAGGAATCAACTTATTATTTGTGCCCGAAACATAAACTTGTTTAAGACTATCAAGGCTTGATCGTTGATCATTTTCTAAATATAGTACTACATCATCCATATTCTTTCCATCATCATATTTAGTTACAGTTGTACCATTAAATAAAGTCTTCAAGGCACTTGCTGCATCTGAACTGCTAACTCCCAAATCTGCTGCTTTATCACGATCTACCGTTAACTCTATTTCTGGAAGACCTGATTTATCATTAGTACTTATTTCTCTTACTCCTGACTCTTTAGCCAGTTCTTCTTTTACCTTTTCGCCAAAGGCTTGAACCTCTTCTCTATTTTCACCAATAAGCTCAAAAGTTGCATCTTTAGAGGTTCTTCCACCACTTGCCATTGAAGCGGCTGCCACTGATACCTGCGTTCCAGGAATTCCTTGTAACTGTCTACTAAGATTTCCTGCAAAGGTTCTTGAATTTTCCTTACGGCTGTTTTTATCTACTAATTCTATTTTGACTGTTGAACTACTTTTTGATACTGTAGTATACAGTCCTTGTACTTCTGGATTCTTGTTAATAATAGCTTCAATCTGTTTAACTTTTTCTGATGCATTATCCAAGGTTATTCCAGAATCAAAACTTGTACTTACAGTTACCTGATTATTATCTGTTGAAGGCATCATAGTAAAGCCAAGCGCCGAGATAAGTGTAGTACTAGCTACAAACATAGCTACTGCAATAACTATGATTATTAATCTATTATGAAGCGAAATAGCCAAAAGCTTTGAATATCCATGAGCTAAAGAATCAAATTTCTTATTAAATCCCTTAAAGAATTTACCAAGAATATTTTCTTTCTTCTTCTTTTTTATTCTGAGCATTTTAGATGACATCATGGGTACAAGTGTAAAGGACACAAGTAGTGAAACTGCCATACTAAAAACAACTGTAAGTCCAAATTGGAAAAAGTATCTTCCAATTGTTCCCGTTACCATTGATACTGGTAAGAATACTGAAATAACAGCTGAAGTTGTTGCTATTACGGCAAATCCAATTTCCGAGGTAGCATCTCTAGCTGCCTCCCTTGGAGATTTCCCCATATGCAGATGCCGTACAATATTTTCTATAACAACTATAGCATCATCAATTAAAAGTCCTACTGCTACTGATAATGCCATTAACGTCATTGTATTTAGTGAAAAAGCCTGAACTTTCATACAAATAAAAGTGGTTATAATTGATATTGGAAGTGAAATTGCACTTATAAGGGTACTCTCCCATTCATTTAAGAATAAGAATACAATTATAACTGCTAATATACATCCATCTCGCATGGTTTCTAAAACACTATCTATTGTACTTTGTATTGATATTGAATCATCACTAACAACATCAACATGCACACCTTTAGGCAAAGTGGATTTAAGTTTGTTTAAAGTCTTTTTAACATCATCTGCCAATTGAACAGTGTTAGAACCAGATTGCTTCACTATATCAATACCAATTGCTGGTTTTCCATCATAATAAGCGTAACTGCTTCTATCTGCAACTCCATCCTCAACCTCTGCAATATCTTTTACTCTGATTTCTGTACCATTTCTATTAGCTATTAAAATATTTTTAAAATCATCAACTTTTTTTATCTTACTGCTTATTTTAAGAGATATTTCATTATCTTTATCAGTAATTTTTCCAGTTGACTCATCAACATTATCTTTTTTAATTGCATTTGATACATCAGTTGTTGTGAGACCATATTGTAATAATTTATTATTATCCAATTTTATATGAATTTCTCTTGTATCCTCACCGGATACATTTACTGCTCCTATACCAGATACTGTATACAACTTCTTTTCGATTGTATCAACTACATCCGATAATTGCTCATTATCATCAAGACCATAAACAGCAACAGATAAAATTGACGATGCTGATGAATCGAATTTAGAAATAATAGGTGTATCTATATCGCTTGGTAATCCTCTTAAACTTGATACCTTATCTCTAACTTCTTGTGCTGCAACTTCCGGATCTTTATCTAGATCAAATTGTATCATGGTCATGGATCTTCCTTCAGTTATGTTGGATGTTATATGACTGACTCCTGAAATTTCTCCAACTGCATCTTCTACTGATTTTGTTATATTGGTTTCCATATCTTCTGGAGACGCTCCGGTCTCTGTAATTGAAACTGAAACCGTAGCATTTTCTGCTTCTGGCATATCATTAACTACTAATCTTTCATAACATGTCATACCTACAATAGCCATGACTAGCATGATAACTGTTATAAATACTGGCCTTTTAATACTAACATTTGCTACCTTCATCTATTGTCCCTCCTACTTAGACGCTGTGTTTTCTGTACTGTCATCTTGTTTAACCACTGCGTCTATTTCATCACCATCTTGAAGAGTACTTATATTTGAAGTAATTATTTGATCGCCATCGTTAATGCCGGATGTTATCTCCACATTATTATCATCAGTTTCACCAATAGCAACCTTTGTCTTCTTTGCTGTTCCATTATCATTTATAAATACTGAATAATCTCCTTCATTTCCAACTAAAGCATTTACTGGCACACTAATCACATCTGTTGTTTGATCACTAACTAAAGTCACTTTTCCATATACGCCTGGTAATAACGCTTTATCATCATTACTTATTTTAACCTTAACATTAAAAACTCTAGATGTTGCATCTGCTGATAAATCAATATTTCCTACAACACCATCATATGTTGTATCACTTCCCTCAATCGTAACTGTAGCTGCTTGCCCAGTTTTTACTCCACTTATTTTTTCCTGTGGTACCTGTATTGTTGCATATACAGATGATATATCA
>JAEZKY010000219.1 GCA_023435985.1 Bacillota bacterium
ATTATCATTGCTATTATTTCACCAAATACTATGTATGAATACGAATAGGTACTCCCTGCAACTGGAAACATAGTTGAAAGCTCACAATAACATAACGCACAAAGACAAGCTACTATCCCTGCTAAAATGAATGAAATTATTACAGCAGGTCCTGCTAAATGTGCGCCTGTTCCTGTCGCAACAAAGATACCTACTCCTACTACTGCTCCTATCCCAAATGCAGCTATATCTTTAGCTTTAAGGTTTTTCTTTAAAGCTGTTTTCTGCACTCCTTCCAGCATTTTTTCCACTGACTTTTTCTTAAAAATGTTCATACGGGTCCTCCAATTTAATTTATATTTGCCCCAAAATCATGTTTAAAATAGGTTGTCTTTTATTTCAACCTATAAATATTTTCCCCAGAAATCCAAAAAGTACAACAAACCAATTAGTATTTTATCATATTATGATAATACTCGGCAAGATATTAACAGTTTAATAATGAAAAAATTTTTTCACAAGCATTTTTATATAAGTAATTTTTATTTTATCATTGCCATCTAATATATTAAATCCGACATATAACATTGTAATCTCTAGCCTCCTAATACAAGCAATAGAGTCATTTATCTATATTTCCATTCATCACATCTAGATTTACTTTTATTATAAGCTTTTATTGCATTCTTTAATCATAAACTTAATTAACTTTTTAAATATAATGCTTTCTATCTTCATAAAACTTCTATCAAATCAATAAAATTATCATCTAAATATTTAATTTTTTATTTATAATATTAGAATTTATTTATTTTTTAATTCAATTTCCTAATACTTAAAGCTTATTATAATTATAATCTTTTCTATTAAAAATTATAATAATTTATACACACTCCTCTTATTCTGTAGAATTGTATAAATAATTTCATATAATGTATAAAGCAATTAATATTAGTGAATAACATGAGATACGTTTTAGATGTAAAAGAATGCAAATTTTTGGGCAAAGGCAAGGAGGGCACTGTTTATTTAACACCTGAAGGATACGCTTTAAAAATATTCCATAATCGAAAAAAGGCCACAAAGGAGGCTTACCTTTTAGAAGACGTTAAGAACAGCAGATTTTTCCCTAAAGTTATGTTTATTGCAAACAATATGATCTTAAGAGACTATGTTGAAGGGGATATATTGTCTACTCATATTAAAAAGAATGGTTTATCATACAATTTATGTACTGAAATTATAGACCTCATTGAAGAATTTAAACAATTGAAATTTACAAGACTCGATATAAGAGGAGCTCATATATTCGTAGATAAAACTGAGAAAATACAGGTAATAGACCCTAGAAAAGTTTTCGAAAAGAGAACCCCATATCCTAAGGGAATTGTTAAAGTTTTAGTAAAGATGAATACCTTTGATCAATTTCTAAAATATCTTTTAGAATATAAGCCAAAGCTTCTAAAATACTGGATCAATGCATACAACTATTATAAATATACATCTAAAAAAACAATAAAAATTAATATGTATGCATGCTAAAACCCATATATTGAATAGATAATAGTAAATTGCAAAAAAATCTTATATAGTATGTGTTAAAGCCTAATACAATATGCCTCCGTAGCTTTTACACATACTATTAGCTAAGAATGACATACTTTTTACTTAACTTATATATAATATAATAATATCAATCAAAATTTTAGGAGCATATATGAGCTATACAACAATTTTGCAATGTCAAAATAATAATGATATAACCTTTCTTATGGAAGGCATGATTTCTGAATTAACTGCTGTAAATGATTATAGCTATTCTTTAACTCTCACTGAAAATAAAAAAGTAAAGGATACATTATATCAAATTATGAAAGAGAACAAGAAACATTATGGTGCGTTCTTTAAAGCTTTACAGACAACCGATAAAGAGTTTTTTTCTGCTTCTCAACACATTGATGATCGAAACAAAAACAATTTAAAAATTTCCAACAATGAATATTTAGACTCAAAAGAAAGCAAATTATTACTTACTAGTATTAGAAATGCTATAAAAGACGAACTTGAAGCAATTATGCTATATACTAACTTCTTAGATAACATTAAAAGTAACGAATTATTTAAAATTATAAAAGTGATAAGCCTGAATAAAAAAGAACATATTGAAAAATTGACTAAATTATTAAATTTAATAGATTCAGATTCCTATATAGCAGAAGCGTTACCTTCTTCTCGTATAGATAAATTTACAAATTAAAAAATATGGCTATTTCAATTATAGTTTGAAATAGCCATATTTTTTTCATTCCTTGATTATATTTATGATAGATTAATCTTACAGTTCTAATAAATATTTAAACTTCAACTTTTGCAATTGATGTATTTACCGTCACTCCTTCAATACTTTTAAGTTCATCTGTAAACTCATGTATATCTTCAGTTTCTCCTATAAGGGTTATAGAAATTACTGATAGTTCATCTGCAAAAGGTATCCCCATTCGTCCTTTTATACTCCCTCTAAAGGATGCTACCACATCGTTAAATTCATCTTGTACTTCCTTTGGGTGCTCTAATATTGCGCTTATTACTCCTATTTTAGACATTTTCATTCCTCCACTTTCTGTAAAAAACAAGATCTTCTTATGAATTAGAAGATCTTGCTTTTTCTTAATTAATTCGTTTATATATTTTTTCCCATTTTTTATTCATTATTCACACTCAGATATATAATTACAATCTATGTTTATATATGAAATCAAAAGAAAATACATTTTTATTAATTATTACATCAAAATTTAGAGGACATATCTTTATAAACTTTATTCTAGTTTATTTTTCATTAACTTATTACCAACTCTAGAAATAATCCCTTTAGAATATGCTTGAACTAAATCACCTTTATAACTTATCGATTTATTTCCTGTCAATTCCAATACTGTTTTTTTAGATTTATTATCAATATATACTTTTCCAGAGTAATCAATTATTATATCATCTTTATCAACCGGATCAGTAATTTTTAATTCATTCCATTTCCTATTTTTATCTGATAAAACAGTATAATATATCTTTTGAATTTTATTATTTACCTCTTCTCCAAAATATACATTATCATTAACATCTGCACCTAACACCTTAGGATTTCTAACATTTGGTATTGATAGTGTTCCTTTTGTATTTAATATGGTTATGCTCGTTCCTTCTTCTAGTACTGCATTCGTGCTTGTTGTCGGAACCACTACATTGGTTATCGGCCTGTCACTCTTAACTTTTTTTAATTGATTCATTACATTTGCATAATATAAATCACATTTTCCATTACTCTTCTTAACTTCAATATACAAACTATGGGTTAAGGTTGAAAACACCACATTATTTACTTCATCTTTTGAGCTATTAAGCTTAATTTGAACTTTATGCAAATCAAAATCTGCAAGATCTCTAGTTTCTCCCTTTTTAGCATCAAAAGATACTGGTTCTAAATAGTATGCCCCTTTATCTTTTACTTTCTGTATCACAAGCATATTATCCTCACCATTAAGCCATTTATAAAATGCAATTTCAGAGCCGCTATCTGTCTCACATTCTTTTTCTGTATTATCATTACTATCTAAAATCTTAAGTTTTCCACTATCTATATAAGAAACATACCTTGCATCCGAAGATAATTTGACCTCATCTATTCCATTTTTTATATCAATTTCTGTTTTTTTATCTGCTTGATTGTCTTGCTCTTCAACTTTTTCAGCTTTAATATCAAAATCCGAAGCTAGATATACCTTATCAATAAATAAAAATATACTTTGCTGCAATACAAAAGCAAGTGCAAACCAAGTTAATCTTCTCTTAAAATTCCTCATCTACTCCCTCCCTTTACTGCATTACGTAAAATGCTGTTGCAACAGATCTTTCGCCATCCCAGGCATTAGGAGAATTTATAACGTTGCCTTTATAATACATTGTTGATGAATATCCTCCATCAAGAGCTCCTGCATTAACAGCTCCTCTTTCCATCATTATCTCTTGAACATCATATAAACTTGCTCCAGGTGTGGTTATTTTTCTACCATCTATAACTAAAAATATTATTGTTCCATCTGCTTTTTGGCCAACTGCTGTTCTAGGGTTAAGTCCTTCTTCCGCTGTATTTTTTATCTGTCTAACTCCATTAATAATTATATTAGGCTTCCTAAAGCACATTGCTTCCTGTACATTTAGTTTTTTTAATTCAGCTATTGTGTGGTCTCCTACTATCAGCTCTCCCCCTTTTGTAAAAGCAATAACATTTTCAACATCCTTTTCATTTACATTTTCGGTCGGATATACAACCTTTCCTTCAGATATAACAAAGCCTCCTGGTTCAGCTCCTGTTCCTGCATATTGGGTTCCATCTGAAGATTTATCAACAAATGAACCACCATTAATGGCTGCAACCGCATCATGTTCATCTGCCATTTCACTTGTCTTTTGCCCCATTTTTCCCAAGAACTTGGTCATTGCAACCTTAACTTTTAATGGGTTCTTTATTTCTAAAACATACGCATCATATTTTTTATTAGGTATATGATATTCTGTTATTTCATTTCCGACTTTATATTTAACATCTATCTTTTTCATATCTTGAAAAGCTTCTGTGCTATTATCACTTCCATCTATTCCAAGCATCTTATCTAACATCGTTTGTGGTATTATATCATTTATTAAATATGCATGCCTTGTTGCTAAAATAGTTGAAATTAAAGTTTTTCTTGTATTATCATATGGGCCTAAGAAAAATACAATAGGTGTAGTTATCACCAAAAAAAGAAACATATCACGGATACCTCGTAAAAGAACTTTTGAATTGCGTATTCTTTTCTTCTTCTTTTTTATCTTTCTGCGTTTGTTATCATTCTTTGTAACCATATATCCCTCCAATATGCATATAAATCACTATCTTCATTATTTCCTATTATATAGTAAATAAACTATTTAGTTCTTACAAAATAATTAAGAAACATTTTACACATGAGCCATTATTAGTATTTTGTATTTAGTAACACTTCCTGCTTAAACTAAATTTCTAAGCCACTTCTTTTGTTTGTATCGTCTAAAACCTAGAATAAACTTGTATATTTCTTCAAATGTAACCATTGCATATACGAAATATATTGGAAATCCTAATACCATTCCTCCTAAAAAGGCAAATGGAATTCCAACCATCCATACCCCGCTAATATCTAACATTAATGCTGCCTTAGTATCTCCTCCACTTCTGAGGATACCAACAATGTTTACCCAATTGAATACTTTAAATGGCAAGTACATTATAAAAACTATTAAGCATTTACTTACATCAGTACCTACATTATCTGTTACATTAAATAATGTAATTAATGGGTTTTTAATAGCAAAACATGTAGCGCACATTATTAAGGCAGAAATAAATTGTAGTACTATAAAGTATTTCGAATAACTTTCCGCTTCTTTTAATTTGTTTGCTCCTAATTCATTTCCTAAGATAACTGCAGTTGCCGCACTTATTCCTTGAAAAATAACAGTAATTATCTGCTCAACCGTTTGAGTTATTGTAATAGCTGCTACAGCTCCATCACCCATTCTTCCATATACTAATGAATACATTGTAACACCTAATCCCCACATAAATTCATTGAGAATAACCGGAGATACAGTTGAAAAAAATAACTTAACAAACCTTTTATTAAATGCTATTAATTCCTTGATTTTTGCCGCTGCTGGTCCCTTACTATAGTATGCTATAAATAATATACAGCTGCATTCTATGGTTCTTGCAATTATAACTGCAACAGCCTCTCCTTTAACACCAAGCGCTGGTGCTCCAAAATGTCCAAAAATCAATGCGTAGTTTAATAGTACTTTTATAACTATTGAAATGATAGTTATTATAACAGGTGCTTTTACCTGGTTCACTCCTCTTAAAAGCGCCACATAAACATTAGTTATTGCAGTCAATGGATAGCTTATTGCAGCAATTGCTAAATATCCAGCTCCTATTTCTATAGTATTTTCACTTGGAGTGAAGATACTCATTACAATTTCAGGACAAATTAAACTTGGAATTACAAAAATAAAAGCTCCAATGAGAGCGATGGTTAAAGACATTCCCAAAACTCTTCTTATATTTTTTATATCTTTCTTCCCAAAATATTGAGCTGTTAAAATAGATGATCCACTTACTATTCCAAATAATAATAAAGTGAACACAAAGAAAACTTTATTAGCAAGACCGACTGCTGCAATAGAAGTTTGCCCTAAACTTCCAATCATTACAGTATCTACAAGGTTTAAACTAGTATTTAATAAAGCTTGTAACGCTATTGGTATCGTAATAGCTATAGCTTTTCTTACGAATTTTTTATCTTGTGAAATATCCTTTAATATTTTTCCTATCACCATAACATTTGGTACCTCTTTTATGCCTCTCTTCTTCATATCAAGTACTATTTTACTTTAGTTTAATTAATCATGTCTATAACATATTTAAGATTCTATTAGATTTTATTGTACATTTAACTCTATTTTAAAATTTAAATTATTTTAAAGCATATCTTTTGCATTTTTAATCTGGTATAATAATATGATGTTTAAACTTAGGATATTTGAATCATAATAAAGAATATTATCTTGAAAAATCGCATATTTTATGTTATTTTTTCAAATGAAGCAATTAGGTACAATCAAAAAAATAATAGACCAGTATAACTTTATATTTAGTCTACTATTTATTTTCACGTGCCTTATATATTTTTTATTCAAACCATGAAAGAGGTGCTTAATCATAAATACAAATTACAAAACTCAAGAAAATAAATACACTGAAAAGGGTAATATCACTGAAATCACTATTCTAAAAAAAGACGGAAGTGAACTAATATGCAAAATCGATAAATTAGATGCTGAAAAAGTTAAGCAAGAAGGAATTTGGTTTGCTGAATGGCATAAAGACTTTAATAACTACTTAGTTCAATCATTATCTACTTCTAAAGTTAACGGTAAGATAGTTTCAAGTAAAAGAACTATTCAATCTGTAATTTTAGATGTTAATCCTAAAGCTCCAATAAAGCATTTAAATGGAAATACATTAGATAATAGACGTGAAAATTTGGAAATGTATAATAGAAACTCAAAAAATGATTGTACAAAAATTGATCACGATACAATGGGAATAATTTTAAGAGATAAATTCGGTAATCATAAAGATACCGCTTTAATTTCAATGGAAGATGTAAACAAAGTAATACAAGATGGATTTAACTGGGTTACTTACCAAAAGGGTACTGAACTAATGGTTGTAGCAAATACACCTGATGGTAGAATTCGCCTAGATGAACTGATTATGACCCCTGATGAAACAATGAAAGTTCATCATATAAATTTAAATCCTTTAGATAACAGAAGAAAAAATTTAGAAAACCAACCTATCTAATTATAAATATCTTTAATATTTATTGTGAGAACAAATTAACTTCACTATATTTAAAATCACAATGTACAAATAATGAATGTGCATTGTGATTTTAATTTACGCTAAATTAGTTTTTTTACAATTTGAAATATATAAAGAATAATATTTATCTCCCCATCCTCTCTATACTGCTCTCTAAACAATATTTACATTTATACTTTTCCTTTTTTTTGAATTTTTGTATTTTTATTTATATTAATTAGGTGTAAACTATTAAGTAAGATAATTTGTATGACTAATATGAGGTGATTAATTTGACTAAGTTTGAAGTTCTTTTTGGTGATATAACAAAAATTAAATTTGATGCAATTGTAAATGCTGCAAATTCATCCTTGCTGGGTGGTGGTGGAGTTGATGGTGCAATCCATAAGGCCTGTGGTGATAAATTATTGGATGAATGCAGACAATTAAATGGCTGTTTGACTGGTAAATCCAAGATAACAAAATCATATAATCTAACGGACTCTGGTGTATATTGGATAATACACACAGTTGGACCTATTTATAGAAACAATGGTTCTGAAGAAAAATATTTAAGAAATGCTTATCGTTCTGCCTTTGAAGTATCAGCTAATTATTCTGAGTGTTATTCTAAGCAATCTAATGAAATTTTAAATACACATCTTTACCGTTTCAATACAAATAAATTCATTGGAGGAAAACAGAAAGATTTTCTAATCAGAGAATTAGATGATTATATTAATGACCATCCAATTCAATCCATTGCTTTTCCTTCGATAAGTACAGGAGCATATTCCTATCCTTTAGAAGATGCCTGCAAAATTGCCTTAGATGAAATTTCAACGTTTATTGAAAATTCACCTGACACTTTTGATAGAATAGCCATGGTTTGCCTAGATAAAAAGACCTATGATACTTATAAATCTTTATACGATTCTCTATATGCTAAAAAATAATAATATAATTAAAAGAGCAGATACTATTCACACCTTAGTACCTACTCTTTTAATATTTCTAATTTTATGCGAAATATCTATCTAATAATCCTTTGAAAGCTTTTCCGTGTCTTGCTTCATCTTTACACATTTCATGAACTGTGTCATGTATTGCATCTAAGTTTAATTTTTTAGCAAGTGTTGCTAAATCCTTTTTACCTTGACATGCTCCATGTTCTGCATCAACTCTAGCTTGTAAATTTGCTTTTGTATCTGCAACAACTACTTCTCCTAGTAATTCAGCAAATTTAGCTGCATGTTCTGCTTCTTCAAATGCAATTCTCTTGTATGCTTCTGCAATTTCTGGATATCCTTCTCTATCAGCTTGTCTTGACATTGCTAAGTACATTCCAACTTCTGTACATTCTCCAGTGAAGTTTGCATGTAAACCATCGATTACTTCTTGGTCAACACCTTTAGCTACTCCAATTACATGTTCATCAGCAAAAGTTAATTCGCCACTTTGTTCAACGAATTTTTCTGCTCCAACACCACATACTGGACATTTTTCTGGTGCTGCTTCTCCTTCATAAATATAACCACATACTGTACAAACAAATTTTTTCATAATCTTCTCCTCCTAAAATCTTAACTTTAATATTTATTTTGTAATTATTTTTAATTACTTCTTTCTTACAAACATTATTATATAATAATTATTATTTGTTGTAAACACTTTTTTATAAATTTTTCTATATTTTTTATTACTAATATCCATAACATTCTAAATGCCCCATAAACACTGGATTATGGAAGAAAGTTTATAAATAATTATTAATAATGTCTAAATATTTTATTATATCTATATAAAGTTTATGTTGAAATATTAAAAGTTACTGTATAATGTATTTATACTTATTCTTATAAGGAGTGTTTTTTATTGTTTGGATACGTTACTCCATTAAAGGCAGAAATGAAGGTTAAGGATTTCGCTAGATTTAAATGTTATTATTGCGGACTCTGCTGCCATATAAAAAAAGAGTTTGGTAATATGCCAAGACTATCTTTAAATTATGATATGACTTTCTTAGGATTATTATTAGACGCATTAAATCCTGAAGAACTAGAAGTTGCGCACCATAGATGTTCACTTCATCCTACTGAAAAAAAGATTATTATAACTAATAACAGAGCTCTAGCTTATGCAGCAGCAATGAACATTTCATTATCCTATTACAAGCTATTGGATGATGTATATGATGATAAAAATTTTAAAAGCAAGTTTTTAAGTACTCTTTTATCACCTTATACAAGAAAATTTTCAACCCCAATACTTGAAATTAACGATAAGTTAAAACAATGTTTAGATAAACTTTCTATCTTAGAAAATAATAAGTCTTTTATTTATATAGATGAAATCTCTGATCCTTTCAGCGATTTGGTCGGTATACTTCTACGTGATTATCCTTATGAATTAATTGATGATTCTGTTGAACTTAGAAGTATTTTATATAATTTGGGATATTCTATAGGTAAATGGATTTATTTGATTGATGCCTTAGATGACTTAAAATCGGATATGGAAAAAGGAAAATTTAATCCTATAAATTTTCTATATAATAAAAATTCTTTGCCATATGATAAATTTATTGAATCAGTGAAACCCAAAATAGAATTTACTATCTTAAATTGTGGGTATAGCTGTAAGGAAAACTTAGATAAATTGAATCTTAACAGAAATAACGATATACTATATAACATAATCGAATTAGGCTTAATGGATAAATATGTTAATATTATCAGACATCCAGAAAGTACAAATGAAACTAAAAGGAGAGATTTATAATGAATCCATATGAAGTATTAGGTATAAAACCTGGTGCAAGTCAAGATGAAATAAAAAGCGCATACAGAAAACTTATTAAACAATATCACCCAGACCAATTTGGAGATAATCCACTTAAAAATTTAGCTGAAGAAAAAATGATTGAAATTAATGAAGCTTACGAAGCATTAACTAAAACTTCTAATAATAATTATAATTCCAATAACACTAGTACTTCTTCAAGTTATACTAATTCATCTAATTATTCAAATAGTTCCTATGATTTGCAAGAAATAAGAAGGCTTATTCAATCTAGGAATTATTTAGCGGCCGAAAACAAATTAAATTCCATTTCTAACAGAACAGCTGAATGGCATTATTTATATGGAGCTGTCTTACTTAACAAAGGCTGGTTTGACGCAGCCCTTAATGAAATGACTGCTGCTGTAAACATGGATCCAAATAACCTTGAATATAGGCAAGGCCTAAATTCTTTAAGGCAAAGAGGAGCAAGCTATTCTAATCCTTATTATAGAACTACCAATACAAACAATGCTGATCTATGTAATTGTTGTATAAACCTTTGGTGTTTAGATTCACTCTGTGAATGTGCAGGCGGAGATTTAATAAACTGTTGTTAATTTTAATAATTTAGATTTTATCTACTAAATTTCAGACTCCAAAGTTTTTCCTTAAATATAAAGGGGTGAACAATTTATGAAAGCAAAACACATTGCTGAAAATGGTATAATAACAGCATTAACCCTTGCAATACTTTATTCTGCTTCAATTATTCCAATAAGTACTTTATCCATATTAACTGTTGCTTCATGCTTGATACCAATATCTATTATTAGAACTTCAATTAAAAATACAATATTGGTTTATATTGCTTCAAGTATTTTGAGTTTTTTTTTAGTAACAATTAATATAGCCATGTATTATATCTTATTTTTCGGAATATATGGCATAATTAAATACTTCATAGAAAAGGTCAGGAATCTGCCGATAGAATTAATATTAAAATTGCTCATCTTTAATATTTTACTTGCAGTAATTTATTTTATCGGAATCAATTTATTAATCAATTTAGATGTTAAATTTCCACTGTACATTATATGGATAATAGCACAGGTTGTATTTCTAATTTATGATTATGCATTAACTCTTATAATAAGTTTTTATTTAAAGAGAATACATAAACTTAGTTAAAATATTATATATTTAAATGCCTTATATAATAAGCAGTATACATGTGCTGGTTAATAATGAATGATGAAACCATTTAATATTTTTCTAAGGCTTGTCTGCATCAGAGAATACTTTTTAATTTCATCATTCATTTTTTACTTCATTTATACCATTTTCTATATGATTATTTTATAAAGCATAATTTTTAAATTATAAATTTAGTTTTCAATTTAATTAGTTATCATGAATCTCTATACTTTTCAATCAGCTTATTTAAAAATTCTACTGTTTTAACTGGTGCTTTTCCTATGGATGTTTCCCCTGCCAGCATAAAACCTGTAGCACCGATTTTTATAAAACTATATATACTTTCAACTTCTGAAATCGACGGCATTTTTCCACTTTTCATACTATTAAAAAGATGAGTTGCTACTATTATATCTTTATTTCTATCCTTAGTTACTTCCTTTATAATTCTCTCTTCGTAAATAGGTGTATCTTCTATTGAAGTCTCTGGTATCAAGTCCCCTCTTCCTATGACTATTCCATCCACTTCATTTAGTATACTTTTCAAATTATTTACTCCATTTAAAGTTTCTATTTTAGCCCAGATCTTAGGTTTCATCTTGCTTACACTGCTGTTATCATTCAAAAATGTTTTTATTTCATTAATATCCTCTTTATCCTCAACGAACGATTGGCATATTATATCTACTCTGTTTCTTATTCCCCACATTATAGCATTTTTATCCTTTTCATTTAAAGCAATTGCCTTTCTCTCTAAGTTTTTTATATTGCACCCTTTGCCCTTTCTAATAATTCCACCTCTTACAGTAGCAGCTTTAATAAGCCCATCTTCTCTCTCTATGACATTAAAAATCATCGTATTATCTTTTATTCCTATTTCTTTATATTCTTTTCCATTCAAGACTTCATTTTTAATATTTAATGGAATTATTTTAATTTTACTTTCATGATCCTTTATTTCCTCGTATTTATCTTGACCACAAAAATAAATTTCTTCACCATCATAAACTTTATATACATATTCAAATTTATTTGATACTCTTACCTTGGTTCCTGAAAGATCTAATATTATTTCAATATCATTCTTTATTTCTTTTGCCATCTTTAAAAATCTTAAGAATTCTATTGCACTTCCATGTATAAAGTTAAATCTTAGTGCATTTACACCACTGTCTATTATCCCCTTAAGTATTGTCCTATCCTTTACAGTTGGTCCTACTGTTCCTATTATATACATATTATCCCCCAAAACATCATTACTTTTTATTCATATTATAAAATTCACTCAATTATCACTTATTCACTTCATCTAGAAGTTCTAAAATTAAAAGGTTCGAATAAATTTATATTGTAAACATGGTATTTTAGGAGGCATGCATTTTGAAAAAAATCAGCTGTATTTTTGTAATATTGTTATTATTCACTAACTTAATTGGTTGTAATTTACGAAATTATCAATATATGAATTTTTCTGTAAAACCCAATAATCATTATTATATTGATGAAATAAAAAATAAAATTTTAAATAACAAAAAATTTACTCTTTATGTATTTGATACCAACTTATATAAAGAGATAGAAGTTCCAGCAGATGAAAATTCTATCTTTGAGGATTTTATTTCTTCATTAACTGACGAAAATTATTCAGAAGAATCAGTCAATACAAAAGAGCCTTTTAGACTCAGACTATATTTTAATGATGAAGACCAATACTTCATTAAAGTTTTCAATAACTCTATTATATCTATTGCTCCATGGGATGGAATTTTTAAAGAAGATATGATCTCCATAAAAAATTTACCGCTAAGATATAATCTTTTCGATTTTTGCAATCATATTGCTAATAAACCTATAGCTAAGCAAAACTAAGCTATATAAACATTTATTAAAGGGTATACTTTATTTTTGACCCTTATAGAATAGTATTAATTAGCATATAAAAAGCATGAATATATATTTTATACTACAACAAAAGGTGCCTTAAAGGCACCTTTTCATAAGTTTTGACTTTAGGCTTAGATGTTGTTATAATCTTTATTTCAACTCCATTCCAGGAACACGTTTTCGAATAGCATCCAATTCGGCTTCATCAGAAATCCCCTGCCAATCATAGCGTGGTGTATATGGCAATTGTAATGCTCGTATTTCTTCTTCTGTGAGCTCAATATCCAAAGATGCAACAGCATCATCAATTTGCTCGATAGAATTGGCTCCAACGAGGGGTGCAGTCACAACTGGTTTGCTGCGAAGCCAAGCAAGTGCAATCTGTGCTCGTGAGACACCTCTTGAGTCCGCAATCTTGCCAACTGCATCGATGATCGCGTGATTTGCTTCCTCCTCTGCAGGAGAATACAGCATATCGGCATAATCACCATCGGTCTTAGACCTAGCACTAGTCTTGGCCTGCTCGAACGGACGAGCAAGACGGCCGCGAGCAAGCGGACTCCATACAATCGTCCCAACCCCCTCATCAAGGCAGAGCGGAATCATCTCACGCTCTTCCTCACGAGCTAGTAAGTTGTAGTGATTCTGCATTGTAACAAATCTGGCCCATCCATGCTGTTTCTGCAAATGAAGTGCCTTGGCAAACTCCCAAGCATGCATTGATGACGCACCAATATAGCGAACCTTACCCATCTTTACGAGATCATGCAGTGCCTCGAGTGTCTCCTCAAGCGGTGTCGAGTGATCATTGCGGTGAATTTGATAAAGATCGATATAATCAGTACCAAGTCTCTCTAGGGAATGGTCAATTTCAGTCATAATTGCCTTTCTGGACAAACCGCGGCCATTTGGACCGGGACGCATTGGATGACGCAGCTTGGTAGCAATAACGACATCATCGCGATTTGCAAAGTCTTTAAGTGCACGCCCGAGAATCTCTTCACTAGACCCATTCGAGTACATGTTGGCAGTATCGAAAAAGTTAATCCCAGCCTCCAGCGCATGTTTAATGAGTGGGCGGGCCTCTTCCTCACCCTTTGACCATACAGGATGGCCGCGGTCAGGCTCACCATAAGTCATTGCACCAATTGCAATTGGTGACACATCCAGACCAGTTGTTCCGAGTTTAATGTATTTCATATTATTCTCTTCCTTTCTCCGTTATAATAAAGTGGAAATGTTTCATGCTTTCTCTTATTATTACCCAAAACACTATCTTTTAGTAGTACATTTCTGCATGGAAATTGCCTAAAACTGCAATTCTCTATATTTCCCTTATTGAACTCCTCCCTTATTTGAGCTATACTAATAAAAGATCTTGTTATATTATGATTAAAAAAATTAAAGGTAATGTGATGAAAATGTCGAAACAAATTTTAAATACAACAAATATTTTAACACCAGAACAGAACCACTTAAACAATCAAGAACTATTTACCCAGCTGATTTCACTAGCAAACAAAATTACCACTTCAGAGGGTACTACTAAGACAGTAATACCTTATTTATCAATATGCCGTCATACTTATGAATCACCATTAATTCCAAGTGTGCTCTCACCAGCTTTTTGTCTTATTCTACAAGGAGAAAAAGAGCTTCATCTTGGAGAACATATTGCACATTATTATGAAGGTGACTATCTAGCTTCCATCATTGATATGCCTGCATCTGGAAAAGTTGTTGGAGCAACAAGAGAACTTCCATATATCGGATTGCGCGTGGACTTTACAGCAGAGGACGTTGCTTCTGTCGTGGCGGAGGCTGAAATTGAGCTTCCCTCCAGAAACAAGAAACCAAGCACAGCCGCTTTCATTGGTAAATCAGATATAGGGCTTCTCGAACTCTTCTTGCGTGTTCTAAACCTTGCCAATACTCCTGAGCCAGTTCCATTCCTCTCCACACTTATGATGCGTGAGATGATCTATCGTTTAGTCTCAAGCAAATATGGACACCTATTTCTTCAGCAGGCCCTCTATGACCAGCAGTCTGATGGTATAGGGAAAGCAATCGGTTGGATAAAGGAAAATTTCTCTCGCCCATTTACCGCTGCCCAGCTTGCTAAGATCAGTAATATGAGCGTATCAAGCCTCCAGCACAAGTTTAAAGAGATTACAACAATGGGACCTTTGCAGTATCAAAAACAATTACGTCTGCAGGAGGCTAAGCGCCTTATGCTGACCGGTTCTTTGGATGTCACCACCGCTGCACTGGAAGTCGGCTATGAAAGTCCTTCTCAATTTAATCGAGAATATAAACGACTCTTTGGTTTGTCACCGCTTAAAGATATTAAGGAAATTGAAAATAATCCATATAATATGAGTGAAATTGAGGTGTAACGCTCAAACTTTTCGGTCAATAGCAGCCATCCTTAATGCACTATATTATATACTTTACCTACAATTTTACCCAGTGCAATGATATCCACTTTGTGAATGAGCCAGACCAGAGTAAACAAAATACAAGATATCAATATTGTTTTATTATAAAATCAAGTTAATCCGATTTATTCATTAGCTACTAATGATGCAAGAACCAACTACAATCTAGAATCCAAATTCAGCATATGACCGGTTTTTACACGTATGTCGGCTATGCCTCTACCAACATATACAATTAATCAAGTTTCTTAAATTACAAATCCAACTAAATAAACCTATCTACCAAACGACAAATAGGGCAAGTGTAGAGACACTTGCCCAAGACTATAGACTTAAGTCTAACTAATGCTTTGTCTACAGTCTGAGAAATATTTAATAAAAATACTTCTTTTATTAAATACAATTATTGTATTCTTTTCGTATAGTAGCCAAGCATAATTATTTCCTTAAATAAACTTCTCTAAGTTTATCAAAATAGAAAGTTATTAATCTAAATACCATTGTCAAAATTATAATTTATTATTTACTATATTAAGAATAGTAATAACTTTATTGATGGTTACGCTTTTTGTTTGACAATTTATGCTGTTTAATTTTGAACATTCCTAACGGCTTTCTGCCTTTAACATAACTTTCCGTATATTACGAGTGTTTTACTTTTTTTCATACATTCAATTGTAACTACAAGCTGCAACTATAACTGAAAACTATTATATAAGTTTTTTACCACTACTTAATTCATGTCTAGATATTTATTATCTAAAATTTTTTGAACCAAACTACCTTTACAGCCGTTGTATTATGAGTTTGAAGAGTCCCCTAGCACTGTTACTTTGACATCTCTATTCCCCCAAGTGTTACACTCACTAGAGCTGTCAAAATACACATCAATCTCATTTCCTTTTATTGCACTTCCAGTATCTGAAGCTATTGCATATCCATAACCTTGAATATAAAGAATTGTTCCAAGCGGAAACACATTTGGATCAACTGAAACTGTGCTTATACCATTTTGGTTTCTTTCTACTACTCTTCCACTTGCAGTTGTACTTCCAGCTGCTGATGTATACGCGGTTGTTGAACAAACCAGTTCTTTATTTGGTGTCACTGCTTTAGCTGCGTTACTTGAAAAAGTAATCTCTGCACCTAAATAAATGCTTAACGCCATTACAAAAATCACTGATTTTTTCATAACGTTTGTCCATTTATAACTCTTCGACATTAAATCTCTCCTTTTCAATTCGCAAACCATCTTTTACATTATAACACATTTTTCAATGTAAGCGTATCCAAAATATGTATTTTTTATTTATTTTTTTGTTTATTGATATTTTCACAAGCTTTTCTTCCACTTACTCCATACAAATAGCCATAACTCTAGAATATAACTCCTTTCTAAAATATTAATGAATTGATAGAATATAATTAACAATTTCCAATAATAAAATATATTCTATAAAATTACAAGTTACATGGAGACGAAATTATCAAAAAGGGCCAAAACTTTTAAAAGAACTAAATGCCGATGAAAAATATGATAAGTATATATCTTGCTAAATTGGATGTACGATGTGCCAGCCAAGTTGTTGGAGTAAATGAAGCTGGAATTAAATTATTGGAAGACTATGATTGGCCTGAAAATATAAGACAATTTATGCGGGTAATCAATCAATTAGCTCTAGCCTCTAAAGGTCCATATATTAGTGTTAATGAAGTTAAAGATGCTATAAAAATAGAAAAAGAGCATAATAATAAAGCTTCCCTAATCCCTATTGACCTAAGTGGAAGCTTAAAAGAAATTGAAACTCGTATTATAAATCATGTAATGTCAGAAGAAGGCATGAACCAAGTAAAGGTTGAAAAAAGATTAAAAATCAGCCATAGCACCTTATGGCGAAAATTAAAATAATTTTACAGTAACCAAATTTATAAAATATACTTTTCTATTCCTAAAGCCACTCCATCATTTTGTACTGTATCTGTTATTTTTTTTGCAAAACTTTTGATGCTGTCATCTGCATTTCCCATTGCAATTCCGCAGCCTACTGTAGATAGCATCTCTATGTCATTTTTTCCATCACCAAAAGCATAACTGTTTTCTATTGGAATATTTAAATAATCCAGTACTTTGAGTATTCCAGAAGCCTTTGTATTAAGTCTTGAATATAATTCAAATGCTCCCTCATTTATATTATAAATAGAATCATAATCTTCATTTTTCAGAGATAAGCAGTATTCCATCCCTTCTTTATCATCACATAGCATCTCTATCTTATAAGTATCTATTTCATTAAATTTATAATTTCCTTCTAAATATTTTTTTGATATATCGAAAGACTCATAATATGAGTGAAGTTTTTTATATTCATCTTTAATATATGAGTATTTTTCTCCTTGTAATATATACTGAATATTACGCTTCTCAAAATTATTTATTAATTTTTTTATAAATTCCTTATTAATGCATTCTTTATGTATGCATTTTTCTTTTATCTTTACATACGAACCATTAGTAAGTACAAAACCGTCAAATCCAAAATTAAATAATGCTTCATTTAGAAAAGCATATGGTCTGCCTGTTGCAATAAAAACATAATCTCCATTTGCATGTAATTTTCGTATAGCTTTTTTAACTCTTGGAGTAATATCTGTTATTCCATTTATACAATCCATTAAAGTTCCGTCTATATCAAAAAACACCGCTTTTTTCATAGCTTCATCCCCTTTATAATAATCCATTCTCATTTTATACGACTTATTACTGTTTAATATCATTTTATTTTATTTATTCTCATATGTCAATTAATTTAATTGCATTCTATTGTTATGATTGCTAAAATAAAAATAAATGAGAATAAATAGGAGGTCATTATGTTTATCGAAGAAAGGCACAAACATATTTTAGATATACTGGATCGAGACGGAAAAGTTTTAGTTAAAGACTTAAGTTCACAATTTGATGTGAGTGAAAGCATGATTAGAAAAGATCTTCAAGTTTTAGAAAAAAATAATCTGCTTCAACGTACTTATGGTGGTGCTATTAATCTAAAACGCACTCTAGTTAGTGGTGAAAGTCTCTTTAAAAGAGTTGAAAAAGACACTGATTTAAAGGAAATTATCGCAAAAAAAGCATACGAAGAAATATATGAAGGAGATACTGTTTTCTTAGATGCTTCAAGCATTTCTCATTTTCTCACAAAACTGCTTGTAGAAAATAATAAAAGCATCACTTTGATAACAAATATGGTTGAAATATCATCAATGATTCCTTTGGATTCAAAAGTACATGTTATCTTTATAGGTGGTGATTATAATGCATTTGTAGGTGGAAATATCGGTTCCCTTTCAATTGAACAAATTAAACTTTATCGTTGCAATAAAGCATTCATTGGCTGTAGTGGAATAGACCTTAAAGATGGAAGTATCAGCACTGGTGAATCTGAAGATGCAGGTACTAAAAAAGCAATTATGAATATCTCTAAAGAGTTGTATTTAATGGCACCAAATGAACGATTTAACTTGGATGGAATCTTTAATTTTTCAAACATAGAAGATTTTAACTGCATTATTACAGAAGCTACACCAAACGACACTATAATGACTTTAATTGAACAATACGATATAAACTTAAAATAGTTTCAAAATGAAACAACTTTTAAATTTTCTTCATTGAGATGTAATAGCACCTTTAATATAATATGCTAATGAAAGAATACTAAGGATGTGAAATTTATGATTAAAGATATGACGAAAGGTAACATTCCAAAGCATCTGATAAGCTTTTCCGTGCCACTAATCCTAGTGAATCTTCTTCAACTTACTTATAATGCAGTAGATTCTATTATCGTTGGAAGATTTTCAGGAACAGATGCATTAGCTGCAGTCGGAACTGCAGATCCAGTAATGAATATTATGATCTTGGGAACAACAGGTATTTGTATCGGAGCATCAGTACTCATGAGCGAGTTTTTTGGTGCTGGCAGGTATGAAGATTTAAAAAAAGAAATATCAACCATATTAATATTTGGATGTTTTTTTCATTATTAGTTGTAATATTAGGCTTAATTTTTTCAAGAGAATTATTAATTCTTCTCCAAGTGCCAAATGAAATTCTCAATTCTGCAACACTTTACTTAAGAATTATTTTTGTTGCAATGCCATTTACATATTTATATAATGCTGTATCAGCAGCTATGCGAAGCATTGGCGATTCAAAGACACCTATAAGGTTTTTAGCAATTTCTTCTATTTTAAACGGATGCTTGACTTTGTTTTTATAGGTGGTTTTAATATGGGAGTACTTGAAGCAGGACTATCTACAGATATTGCTGAAGCCTGTTCCGCAATTTTCTGCATAATTTATATCTATAGGAAAGTTCCATTATTAAGATTGACTAAAGACGATATAAAATTAGATATGAACTTTTAAAAACAGACTCTTGCTCATGGTTCTGTGACAGCCTTACAGCAGTCTTGTCAGCCAATTGGTAAACTTTTAATACAAGGCGCTATTAACTCACTCGGTGTTGCCACTATTGCTGCTTTTAATGCAGTCAATAAAGTCGATGCTTTTGCTCTTGTCCCAGAGCAAAGTATAATCCCACGGGATGATGACCCTTGTAGCGCAAAATCGTGGTGCTAATAATAAAAAGCGTATTAAAGCAGGTTTTAAGATTGGCTTATGCTTAGAGTCCTGTTATTGGATATTTATCTGTATAGTTATGTCAGCTTTAAAAGAACCAATCATGAAATTATTCGTTTCTTCTGATGATTCAGGTATGATCAGCATAGGTGTCAGCTATTTAAGCCTCATGGCATTTTTCTACCTGCTTCCTGGTTTCGCTAATGGTGTTCAAGGTTTCTTTAGAGGAATGGGAAATATGAAGATCACCTTAGTCTCTACAATAATACAAATATCTTTTAGAACAATATTTGTGTTCTTATTAATTTCACATATGGGAATGACAAGTGTAGCTTATGCAAGTCTTATAGGCTGGATACTAATGCTTGCTTATGAAGTCCCATACTATTTTGTATATAAAAGAAAAAATCCTCTTTTAAAAGTTAATAATGAAATTACGGAAAATATGAATACAGAGCATGTTAACTAGACTTATTAGGTTTCTTTGCATTATCTTTCTTCTCATTAAACCAAAGCGGCAATGGTGCATCTGTGGCTTCTATCCCCATAGCAATTGAGCTTTCTCCTTTTGCAATTGGATTTGATATTGTATGCCTATTCTCTTCATCTATATTGATATTATTTTTTTTCCTTTTATTTTTGTCTTTTTCCGCTGTTTTCACCTCCAAATTTATTTTGTTTAGAATTTTAAAAAATATGCATTCTCAATCTGAACTTATATATAAGGCACAATCCTCAAAATAATACACCAAATACACAACCCTTGATTTATTGTTTATTTCTCTGTACCTAAAAAACCTTGAAGTGCTGCAACTTTTAGCACTTCAAGGTTTTTATGATATTATAGTATTGAATTTAAGCGTTCAATTTTCCCATTTGACTCATGACCATCTCATAATATTGCCCTTTTTTATCCATAAGGCTTTTATGGTTTCCGCTTTCCAATATTTTTCCACTTCCAATTACCATAATATGATCGGCATCTCTAATAGTAGATAGTCGATGAGCTATTAAAAAGCTTGTTCGGTTCTTCATTAGCTTTACCAGAGCATGCTGAATATCTTTTTCAGTTTTTGTATCAACACTGCTGGTAGCTTCATCTAAAATCAAAATAGGACTGTCACATAAGACTGCTCTGGCAATTGATATAAGCTGACGCTGTCCTTGACTTAAATTGTCCGTAGCTCCAGAAACCATTGTTTGATACCCTTTTGGCAATTTATCAATAAAATCATGTGCATGAGCTATCTTCGCAGCTTTTATTACCTGTTCATCAGTTGCATCCTTTTGAGAATAACGGATATTATCCATGATTGTGCCAGTAAAAAGACAAGTATCTTGCAATACTACTGAAAAACATTTTCTAAGGCTGCTTCTCTTTAATTTATTAATTGGTTCACTATCAATTAAGATATTCCCACTATCCGCATCATAAAAACGTGTTAATAGATTTACAATAGTAGTTTTTCCAGCACCAGTCTCCCCTACTAAAGCCACTGTTTCTCCTGCCTTTACCTTAAAACTTATATCCTTTAATATAGGAGTTGACTTATTATATGAAAAGCAAACATCTTCAAAAACAACCTCACCATTTGGTGTTTCAATGTCAATAGGATTTTCAATATCTGCACTTTCTTCTTCACTGTCTAAGATTTCAAAAACACGTTCGGCTCCAGCAAGTGCAGACTGAATTGTATTAAACATACCTGCAACAGAATTAAGAGGCTGTGAGAATTGTTTTGAATAACTCATAAAACTAACCACAGTACCAACTGAAAGACCATATCCAACTGATAATACTCCACCTACAATTGCCACAACTGCAAAAATAAAATTATTGATAACATTCATAAGAGGCATCATATATCCAGACCATATTTGAGCCTTAGTACTGCTTACATAAAGTTTTTCGTTAATATCTGAAAACTGCTTTAAAATGTCCTGCTGCTTATCAAAAGCCTTTACCATTTTTAATCCAAGTATGTTTTCCTCAATTACTCCATTAAGAGATCCAAGACTTCTCTGCTGATCTAAAAAGTAAGCACGGCTATGAGAAGCAATCATTTTTGTAAGCATTGTCACAAGAGGAATACATAATAATACTACAATTGTAAGGGGCACATTTAGTGCTATCATAACTGCAAAAGAACCTATTAATGTTAAAATGCTCGATATTAGCTGGGTTGTTGTCTGCGCTATAGTAGAACTAATATTATCCACATCATTTGTAATTCTACTCATAGTATCACCATGTGAACGAGTATCGTAAAATTTAAGCGGAAGCTTCTGCATCTTTTGAAAAAATTCAGTACGTATTACAAGTACAAGCTTTTGTGATACCTTAAGCATAATAACTCCATTAACAGATGATATAAGCCAATTTACAACATGTAATGTAATAATTATAAGTAAAAGCCCTGTGAGCATTTTTGTATCTATTGTCTTAGTTTCAAATTTAAAGGTATTAAAGGTTTTTCCTATAAAATAAGGAATAGCCACTGAAATTAATGATGAAAAAATTGTAAGCACCATAGCTGCAAAGATTGTTTTTGCAAAGCGCATATAAAGCTTTACGATACGCAATAATGTTCCTTTAGTATTTTTAGGTTTTGCAGTTGGTGCAAACCTATTGCCAACTCTTCCCACTGACTTGCTTCCAATAGAAGGTATCTTAGGCTGAGCTTTAGAAAAATGTTCCCCCATATTTTTTATGCCTCCTTGCTGCTTTCTATTTGCGTTTTATAGATATCCTTATATATTTCACAGCTTTTCATAAGCTCATCATGAGTACCATATCCAACTTTAACTCCATTATCCATTACTAAAATCTTATCAGCAAACATAGCTGTTCCACATCTTTGAGTAATTGTAATTATTGTTTGATTTCTTTTTTTAGAGTTTAAATTTTCACGAACCTTTGCTTCAGTCACTGCATCAAGTGCACTTGTTGCATCATCTAAAATAAGTATTGAAGAGTCACTCTTAAGCATTCCACGCGCTATTGAAATACGCTGCTTTTGTCCCCCTGATACATTTACTCCTGCACTTCCTAAGAGACTTTCATATCCATCTTGCATTTTCTTTATAAAATCAGCTTGTGCATTACTTGCTACTTCATCAATCATTTCATCTGTGGCCTTTCTATTTCCCCACTTGATATTTTCAGCAACAGAGCCTGAGAAAAGCATTGGTTTTTGAGGCACAATCGCAGTATTATCTCTAACTGAATCAATGCTTAATTCTTTAATATTATAACCATTAACTAAAATTTCCCCACTGTTTACATCATAAAATCTTAAAAGCAGCCAAGCAATTGTTGATTTACCACTTCCTGTAGGACCAATGATTGCTAAACTTTGTCCATTACCAATAGAAAAAGATAAATCTTTTAATGCAGGTACACCACTGCCATTAGGATATGCAAAAGTGACATTCTTAAATTCAATATCACCATTTAATTTTTTAACTTCACCACTGTGAATAAAATCTTCATCGGAATCCAATACTTCTTTAACACGTGCAGTCGATGCTTTTGTTCTTACGAAAGTATTAAATATATTGGTTATCATTATTAATGATGTTAAAATTTGAGCCATATAAATTGTAAAGGCCGAAATATCTCCAGGACTTGCTAGGTTTAAAGAAAACATCTTACTTCCGATGAAAATTACAATCACTGTACCAATTCCAACAGCAAGTGTCATAAGAGGTGATACAAAAGTTATAATCATCTGAGAAGATACTCCCTTCTCCATTAAATTAGAGTTTGCATTTTCAAACTTATTGATCTCTTTATCATAGGTTCCAAAGGCCTTTACTAAACGTACTCCAATAAGATACTCCTGAACAACAGAATTTACCTTGTCCATAGCTTTTTGTAACTCATAAAAACGTGGATAACTTAGTTTCATACTGACTATAATTAAGACAGCAACTATTGCAACAACACCATAAATAATTATACTCAATCTAAAATTTAGCAAGGTAGCAAGTACAATACTGCCTATACATGTAATCGGTGCTTTTAAGAAAATCCTCATGATTCCATTGACAAAAAGTACAAGCTGAGATGTATCATTTGTCATTCTTGTAATAAGTGAACCACTTTCAGTTTTATCTGCACTTACTTCTGAGAAATGCATAATTTTCTCAAACAAATCATAGCGCAAATCGGCTCCCATATGCTGCGATACCTTGGTTGCTAAAATATTTCTTGTAACTGCAAAGCATGCTCCAATGCCTGTGACCACGAGCATAAGCGTCCCCCAATAATACACTTTTGAAAGTGATCCCTGTTCAATTCCTGTGTTAATTATATTCGACATAAGTGTAGGACTTAGCAAATCACAAACAGCTTCAGATATAACACAAAAAACAGCTATCAAAAACGGGAATTTATATTTTTCAAAGTACTTACTATATAATTTCATAATTTGTTGTCCTTTCTTTCCTTCATAGCCTAATTTCATATAGTATTATAATCTTTTCCATTAGGAAAAGCTATAAAATATAGTTTCCATGTATTTACAGACAATAATTAATAGCTTATTTAATTTTTATTACACCTTGAATAGTTCTAGTAAAATTACGAATTAGATAGAATTATATTTTTATAAATTTTTTGTCATATTTATTAAAAAGTAAAAAACTGCCACAGAATGCTTTCAAAAAATCATTCTGTAGCAGTTTAAATAGAATTCTTCGGCTAGTATATTAAATATTATTCACTCACTAATTTGAGAATTCTTGTGTTCCCATATACTTACCATTACCATAGATTACTCCTATACCAACTTTTGTGTATGAAGGATTCATCATGTTTTCTCTATGTCCCTCAGAGTTCCACCATTGATCGAATAATTGAGCTGCATCACTGGTATTATATGCAATATTTTCTCCACTAGTTGTGTATTTATATCCTATCGTTTGTAACCAATTTGTCCACTTAGTTCCATCTGGATTTGTGTGGTCAAAAAAGTTATTTTGTATCATATCATTACTTTTGTATCTTGCTACCTGTACTAAAGTGTTATCTATAGTTAAAGGTTTAATCCCTGCTTCACTTCTTTTTTGATTCATTAATTCAAGAATTTTTTGTTCGGCAGCAGCTTGTACATTTATTGAATAATTTGCTGGCAGCTTAGGTAACCCCTGTACATCTGCTGAATCTGTACTTGTAGAAGTATTATTTGTACCTTTAGCTTGTCCATTATTTGAATTTAAAAGATTATTTGCAATTGTATTATAACTAGTATTTGAATCAATTGTTGCTGCAGATACTCCTAATGATGAGAAACTACTCACTGTGGTAGCTGCAATAACTGCGGTTACTATTTTTCTTAATACATTTTTCTTCATTAGTTTTTCTCCTTCTATATGTTTTATTTGCCTTCTTGATTACTCATTAGATATTATTTAAATGTTTTCTGTTTTCAAGAGAGGTCATGTCTCTATACTAACATCTTTTCGACATTATTCAACACGAAATTTCGTTTCTAACTTTATTTAATCGATATTAGCTTAGAATCTCTTGAGTATGTTCTTTTATGTTCCTTTATGCTTAATGATGTTGTTAGTTCTCATAAACTACAACGGCTAAACCCCTTAATTTTTTATTATAAAATATTTATATTTGTGTCAACCAATCAATTTTTGAAATTGCCATTTCATATAAGTTCCAATCTCCTTCAGCACATTTTTTTACATTTTCTATTAATTTTTCTTTTTTAAACCCTGAACCCTCATAACAATTAATTGCATTTTCATTAAAATCAAATACTCCAAGTGTTACCTTTTCAAATTTCATCTCCTCAAATGCAATTCGTAGTATTTGTTTTAGTACGTTATTTCCTATGCCTTTTCCCCTATTAACTTCTTCACCTATTAAAAATCTGCATACTCTACCGACTTTATTATCTTTATCAACTTCCCTTAATTCAATAGTTCCAATAACATCATTTGTGCTGACCATTTGTATTTTATAAACTCGAATATTACTATTACTATTTTTAACTTCATTTAATAAATAACTTTCAATTTGCATAGTTGTTAAAGGGTAATTATACTTAGGTCCAGCCCACTGTAACAAAAAATCTGAAGTTTTATCTAAATTCCATTCTATGATTTTATTTAGATCTTCTTTTTCTAATAAACTTAATTTTATCATACCAATGCCCCATTTCTATTCTTTCTACGATTACTATACATCATTACCTTAGGTAAGAGTCAATTATTAAAATAATAAATAATCCCCTCTAATCCAAAAGCTTATTTCTAATTAAAACTTAATGGATTAGAGAGGATTTTTAATTGGACTTATAACTTACAACTGATGTTTTATCGGTTGCGTAAAAAAACTCAACCCGTTTATAGTTCATATCATTTAGGGGTATCCTGTGAGCAATTGGCAATTTACAAGTAATAAATCAAGTTTATGATTCGTTTATTTACATATCTATGCTTGTTCCACCTTGAGCTACTTCTTGCTCACTCTTATATGCTAAAGCATCTTGTCTCTTGAAGAATGGAAGATATATAAAGAATGATATTGCTAATACAACTAATTGTAATAAACCTGTTCTAAATCCACCAGTTAAAAATCCTGAAATTGGTGCTGGTGTTGTCCATGGAACTTGAATTGCACTAAATGGTGGAACAAGTCCTGATAAAATTGCAAAATAAGAAATTATACCTGATATTGTTGGTGTAATTATAAAAGGTACTGCCATGAATGGATTCATTACTATTGGTGTACCAAATGTAATTGGTTCATTTATATTAAATATTCCTGGCACTATACCTAATTTACCTAATTGTTTATACTGAGCTGATTTTGCTAAGAATAAGTAACATAAAACAAGTCCTATTGTCATACCCGAACCAGTTACTGTCATAAGTTGATCTAAAAATGATTGTGTTACTACATGAGCTCCATTTGCTATTGTAAGTGCTTTTCCACTATTAACTATAGCTTGATTTTCTAATCCATTTGATTGTAATATTCCTGACATAACTCCACTTACAATTGTTGCACCATGAACACCAAACCACCAGAAGAATGGAATTGATAATCCCATAAATATTACTCCACCCAAAGAATCTGTCATGCCTTGTAATGGTGTTTGGAGTACCTTATATATAAACTCAATTACAGATGTCTTTAATCCAAAGTTAAATATTGCCCAAATTACAGTTGTACAAACAACAATAACTGCTGCTGGTATTAAGGCTGCGAATGAATTTGCAACACCTTGTGGCACACCGTCTGGCATTTTAATTGTAATATTTCTCTTCATAAACCATGAGTATGATGCCCCTACAATTAATCCAATAATAATTGCTGAAACCATACCTTTTCCACCACACCATGTGTCTACTGGCAAAACTCCTCCAACAACTTCTCCACCCTTAGTTGTTACAGTGTTAGGTGTAGTTAAACAAAATACTACAAATGAAATAACCCCTGCTGATAAAGGCTCGTGACCTTCATTTCTAGCGTAAACATATGCTATTCCTATTCCAGCAACTATTGCAATCACGTTAAAAGTTGCTGAATTTGCTTTAAATAATGGAGCAGTCCAATCTGCGCCAAATACACTTGCAATTGCATCATTTAAAGGCTGATAAGGCAGCTGAGCAAGTAATAGCATTAAGGAACCTATCATTGTTAATGGCAATGTGTATAAAATACCGTCTTTTAACGCAATAACACCTTTTAAATTAACAAACTTCATAATAATAGGTATTACTTTTTCATTCATAGTTTCTTTTAATGATGACATAATAATTCCTCCCTAGACAAAAAATTATACGTTAGCTATAATTTAAATGTAATAATAAATTTTCAAATCTTCATATAACTTAATATTTGGCGTTTTTAAGTTTATATGGAGATTTGTTACCAGAAATAATTTCTTCTAAAGGCGCTCACCCCTTTCCTCGATAGATATCTACGGATATGCCATAATTAGTTCCTTCAAAAGTCTTTCCTTTAATTTTAGAAAATACATATCAATTGAAAATTCCTTTTCTATTCTCATTCCATACATCTTCTACTTAATATGCTGCCTAGGTTTTTCAAATAAAGATTTTTCGTAAAGCTTCATAATTCAAACTACCCCATTTGTGTAACTAACCATGATATAAATTTTTTATTTTCCAGCTACTTTTAACGCGAAATCTAATACTTTTCCGCCATTCATCATTCCATAATCCACCATTGGTATTACATCAACTGGTACCCCTTTTGGTTCACATACTTTTTTTGCTTTCTGTAATGTATAAGCAACTTGTGGCCCAAGCAATGCAACATCTACATTATCCAAATGCTTGTCCATTTGATTTTCTGGAAAAGCTTCAATATCAGCTTCTATTCCCTTAGTCTTTGCTGCCTCTTTCATTTTACTAACCAAAAGACTTGTTGACATTCCTGCTGCACAAAATAATCTAATTTTTACCATAACTTATTCCTCCCTAAAAATAAATAATAATCTTTATACTAAAATTTCTTTTTTATTAAATCACTACTCCATATTTTAAATTCATTGGTATGAATTCATTATATACCAATAAATTATCTTTGTAAAGGATTTCTTGTAATATATTTCCACAGGGTTCAAATGTTATATGCAGGTTATTTTATAAACTATTAAATCATGTTTTAACTATGTTTTTCATTTAGTATAAATAAAGTTATCCATTATTTATCGCCTATAAACAATGGATAACTTTATTTACTATTTCTAATATTCACGAATTTTGCTATATAAAAAGACTTCATGGAACCATATATCACGAAGTCTTAATATTTCTTAAACAAATATTCCATTTTTATCATATATATTATTCATTAAACTGCAATTTTTATGTAAGGTACCATTTTTTATAGAAACCAAATTATGAATAAATTGATTCTTAGTGATTACTTGTTAAGCTTATTATTTTCATCTTACTATAATTATATTTTTCTAAAGATACATCAAATACTATTCCACTACTTAAGAATACTGTATTATTTATTATTAAGGTTGGATCATCTTTCTTTAAATTTAAAAGTTCTGCTTCTTCTTCATTTAGTTTTTCACAGCTTATAACCCTATCTGCAAATCCAATTTTTAACTTCAGATCATTTATAACATAGCTAAATATAGATTTACTACATATCTCTTCGTTTAAATATGGAATTATCTCCTTATTATAATACGACTCTTCTATCTCCATTGGTTCACCGTTTAAATATCTTACACGCTTAACATAATATAATTTAGTATTAACATTACATCTCATTTTACTTGCAAGTTCTTCATCCGCATCAATTAAAGATAATTCTAATACCTTACTCTTTAACTTATTATTTGAATAAGTTTTGGTTAAACCATTCATTTCCCTAATATCCATGCAGCCTTCTCTAGAAAAATCTCTTAAAAATATCCCGCTGCCTTGAACCCTATATATATATCCTTTAGTAACTAAAATATCTATTGCTTTTCTTACAGTATTTTTGCTTACATTTAACCTTGTAATAAGTTCTTCCTCCGTAGGAAGCTTCTTATTAGAATCATATTTCCCCTCTAAAATTTCTTTTTCTAATATATTCACAATTGTTTCATACTTTTTTTGCATTTTACAGCTACCTCTCCAAAAAATTAACTACTTATCTATTAATATAACAAATTTTTATAGTTTTATCAAAGTATAATCCCACTAAACCCTTACAACAAAAATAAAAGCCTTCTTTGCTCTTTATAACTATCTCATATTTCAACAAATTCTATTTATTATTAAAAGATCCAAACGCCTAAAATTTCTTATAAACGTTTGGACCCTTCATTTAAAATATTTAATTATATATTGAAAATTGTTAATTTTGGGGCGTTTTAATTCATTTCAGCCTATACTTATCAAGTGGATATATGAGCCACCTAACATCTATAAACCAAATTTAAGCTTGTATACTACCGTCATGACCTGCACTTTCACCTGCATAAGCCATAGCATCTGCCTTCTTAAAGAATGGAAGGTATATAAATGTTGCTATTACTAACATAACGATTTGCATTATTGAATATTTGAATCCACCTATTAAGAATCCAGAAATTATAGGTGGTGTTGTCCATGGTGGCATAAGTCCACCCATTGGAGCAAGTATACCTGAAGCTATTGCTCCATAGAATAACAATCCATTTATTACTGGTACGAATATGAATGGTAAAGCCATAATTGGATTCATTACTATTGGAGTACCAAATAAAATTGGTTCATTTATATTAAATAGTCCTGGTAATAATGATAATTTACCCAATTGTTTATATTGTGCAGATTTTGCAATAAATAACATACAAATAACTAATCCTATAGTTTCCCCTGAACCTGTCATACTAATAAAATTATCAACAAATTGTTGAGTTACTATATGTGCTCCATTTGCTAATGAAAGCTTTCCTGCTGCTTGAAGCGTTGCATTATCCATAGTATTTGCTGTCAATATACCAGTCATAATACCACTTACAACATTTGCACCATGCACACCAAAGAACCATAAGAAAGGTATAAAGAAAGCAATTCCTATGACTCCAAGTGGAGAGTCTGATAAACCTTGTAATGGTGTTTGAATAACTTTGTATACCCACTCAATCATTGTTGTACCACTAACTTTGAATATTATATAGATAACATCAGCACCTATAAACATTACTGCCGCCGGAATAATGGCTGAAAAAGCATTAACAACACCTGTTGGAACACCTTCTGGCATCTTAATTCTGATATCTTTTTTCATAAACCATGAATAAATTGCTCCAACTACTATACCAATTACTATAGCTGCAATCATTCCTTTACCACCAGTCCAGTCTATTGGAAGTACGTTTCCTACCTTGACTGGATCAACATCTTTTGATGCCGCAAACATAGTCCAGTTTGGAGTTGTAATTATAAATACAACTAATGCAGTTATACCTGCAGACAAAGGTTCATGTCCCTCATTTTTTGCATATGTATATGCTATACCAATTACCGAAACTATTGCCATAATGTTCATTGTTGCACCTTGAACTTTAAACAGCGGTTCAGTCCAATCAGCTCCGAACATAGAAGCAAAAAGATTAGTAACTGTTACTGAAGGAAAACAAGCTACTAGTAAGAATATTGAACCTATAATATTCAATGGTAGACAAAATAATATACCATCTTTTAATGCTTGAATACCTTTAAGATTGACAAATTTCATAACCGCCGGTACGACTTTTTCGTTAAGCGTGTTACCTAATGACATAATAATTCCCCCTTGTTTGTAAATTAAATAAAATGTTTTTATATTACTTAAAGTTTAAAATCTCCATACATATTTAACCTAAAAGTTATAATTATATGGAGATTTATTAACTAATAAGTCGTAATTTATAACTTTTCTCCTCTTTCTTCTATCACCTGTTTATACCAGTATCCTGATAATTTTATTTTCCTATTTAAATTATTTTTATGGTCTACATATATGAATCCGTATTGTTTTTTGTATCCATTTAACCAGCTTAATAAGTCCATAGCAGACCATGCATAATAACCTTTTACATTTATATTTTTCTTAATTGCTTTTTTTAATGCTTTCAAATGAGCTTCAATATATTTAATTCTTGGAATATCCACTACTTCATCCTCAATGATAGGATCTTCATCTCCCAAACCATTTTCAGTAATGTATATTTTAATATCTCCATAATTTTTCTTCAAAATTTCTAATCCATCTAAAAATGCATCTGGCGCTATTTCCCAGCCCCATTTAGTATAAGTCTTATCTTTAATTCTTACTGTTTTATAGACCTTGTCAAAAGATGGATTTCCCGGTGCTCCAGTAGCTGCTTCTCTTGTCATTTCTACTTCCTCAAAAGAATCATTTTTCATAACTCTTTGAGGTTGGTAATAATTTAACCCTATAAAGTCATTTTGAGGTGCTGACTCCTTAATTAAATCAAGTTCCTCTTCTGTCCAATTTGGAATATATCCTTTCTCCTCCAATTGCTTAATTACATATTCAGGATATCTTCCTTTCAATATAGGATCATAGAACCAATGAAGGTCATATTGGTTTGCATGATATGCAGCTTGTACATTTTCTTCCTTTTCATCAACGCTAAAGGCAGGTGAAAATACGTGAGTTATACCAATTTCTCCAAATTGTCTTAACTTTTTATAAGCTACAACAGATGCCGCATGA
>JAEZKY010000119.1 GCA_023435985.1 Bacillota bacterium
GTGAAGAATTACATCAATATTTTGGATTGACTAAAATATTGCAGAAGGGTAAAATATATAGAATCGGATTTTGTTAATAAAGTAGGAGATTTAAATAGAAAATGAGTGCTATAAATCTTGAATTGCAAGAACGAATTAAAAAAGTTACAGTTAAAATTATAAAACATTACAGAGGTAGAGGGCCAGAATATGTTAAGGTAAATAGTAATTCCCCTGATACAATAACTGTAGAGATAAAGGGTATTCTTTCAAATCTTAGCGAAATTTTGGTTAATGAAGGAGCTGTCGATATAGTGACAGACTATTGGAAAATAATGAAGCCTCATCTTGAAAAAAATTTTCTTCAGGAAGTAAAGGATATATTGAAAAAAGACTTTACTTATAGCTGGAAAATTTGTAATATAGAAAATGATAATAGAACAGTAGTTATAACGATAAAATTAATAGATTAAACTCTAAAAGTTAATAAATTAAGGTTGGATTGAAAAGAAGAATATTAATAATATTTTAGCTTTTAAATAAACCAGTACTGAGGACAGTTGAAACAAACAGTCCTTGTACTGGTTTTTTATTTTTTTAGATACAATTGATTTTATGAGTAGATAATTAAAAGGAGTGGATCAGAATATGGAAAAGAAAGTGTTAACAGTGTGTCCTTATTGCGGAAGTGGGTGTAATTTATATCTTGTAGTTGAGGATGGAAAGATTGTAAGAGCGGAACCTGCAAATGGTGATAATAATGAAGGAAAATTATGTTTAAAAGGATATTATGGCTGGGATTTCTTAAATGACCCTCAAATATTAACTTCTAGAATTAAAAAGCCTATGATAAGAAAAAATGGAGAGTTAGAGGAAGTTTCATGGGATGAGGCTATTAAATTTACAGCAGAAAATCTTATGAAGATAAAAGCTAAATATGGAGCAGATGCAATTATGGGGACAGGCTCAGCTAGAGGTCCAGGTAATGAACCAAACTATGTAATGCAAAAGTTTATGAGAGCAGTTATTGGAACTAACAATATAGATCATTGTGCTAGAGTATGCCATGGACCATCTGTTGCAGGACTTACTTATTCACTAGGTGATGGCGCAATGTCAAATTCTATTCCAGAAATTGAAGATTCAGATGTTTTATTTATATTTGGATATAATCCTGCAGAAACTCATCCTATAGTAGCAAGAAGAATAGTTAAGGCTAAAGAAAAGGGTGCAAAAGTAATTGTGACAGATCCTAGAAAAACAGATGTTGTAAGACTATCTGATTTATGGCTTCAGCTAAAGGGTGGAACTAACATGGCTCTAGTTAATGCCTTTGGAAATGTGTTAATAAATGAAGATTTATATGATCATGATTATGTAGAAAAATATACTGAGGATTTTGAAAAGTATAAAGCAGAAGTAGAAAAATATACTCCAGAATATGCTGAAAAGATAACAGGCGTAAAAGCTGACTATATAAGAAAAGCAATGAGGACTTATGCAAAGGCTAAAAATGCCACAATATTATATGGTATGGGTGTTTGTCAATTCTCACAAGCTGTTGATGTAGTAAGGGGTCTCGCATCTATTGCTCTTTTAACAGGAAACTTTGCAAGACCGAGTGTTGGAATTGGACCAGTTCGTGGACAAAATAATGTACAAGGAACTTGTGACATGGGGACAATCCCTAATAATTATCCAGGATATCAACTTGTAACAGATAAGAAAGTACAAGAAAAATTTGAAAAGGCTTGGGGCGTTAAACTTTCAGATAAAAATGGATACTTTTTAACTCAAGTGCCTGAATTAGTTCTTAAGGAAGATAAAATAAAAGCCTACTATATATTTGGAGAAGATCCAGTTCAAAGTGATCCAAATGCAGCAGAGCTTAGAGAAGCTTTAGATAAAATTGAATTTATAGTGGTACAAGATATATTTATGAATAAAACAGCCCTTCATGCTGATGTTATTTTACCTTCAACTTCTTGGGGAGAACATGATGGAGTTTATAGTTCAGCAGATAGAGGCTTCCAAAGGATAAGAAAAGCAGTGGAACCTTTAGGGGATGTAAAAACCGATTGGGAAATAATAAGTGCAGTAGCAACAGCTATGGGTTACCCCATGAATTATAAAAATACAGAGGAAATATGGGATGAAATGAGAAGCCTATGTCCTAAGTTTGCAGGAGCAAGCTATAAAAAGATTGAAGAACAAGGAATTGTTAGATGGCCTTGTCCTACAGAAGATCACAAAGGAACTTCTTATTTATATGAAGGAAATAAATTTACGACTCCTAGCGGTAAAGGAAGATTATTTGCTTGTGAATGGAGACCACCAGTTGAATTAACAGATGAAGAATATCCTTTAAGTTTATCAACAGTAAGGGAAGTTGGACATTATTCAGTAAGAACAATGACAGGAAATTGTCGTGCCCTTCAAAAGCTTGCAGATGAACCAGGATTTATACAAATGAGTATTGAAGATGCAGAGGAGTTAAATATAAAAGACCAAGAACTTGTAAGAATAACATCTAGAAGAGGAAGTGTATTATCAAGAGCACTTATTACTGAAAGAGTTAAAAAGGGTTCTACTTTTATGACATATCAATGGTGGATTGGTGCATGTAATGAGTTAACTAATGATAGCCTTGATCCTATTTCAAAAACTCCTGAATTTAAGTATTGTGCAATTAAGGTTGAAAGAATCGAAAATCAAAAGTCAGCTGAGGAATATATAATAACCGAATACGAAAATATAAGAAAGAAAATGAGAATAACATCTGAAAAATAATATTTGGAAAGGAAATAGCAATGATTAGTGTAGAAGAAGCTTTAAGAATAATTTTAGAAGAGTCTAAGGCTTTAGAAGGTGAAGAGAAGGATATTTTATCTTGTTTAAATAAGGTATTAGCAGAAGATATATATTCTAGAGATAATCTTCCACCCTTTGATAAATCAGCAATGGATGGATATGCCATAAAAGGTGAGGATACGAATGTTTATGAGGACGGAGTTTCAATAAAGCTTAAGATAGTTGATCTTATAAAAGCTGGGGAGTCTAGTGATAAAGAATTAAGTAACGGTCAAGCCATGAAGATAATGACAGGAGCGCCAGTGCCTAAAGGTGCAAATGCAGTAATACAAATTGAAAAAGTAGAAGTTCGTAAAGATAATCTTTATATTTCTGAGAAAGTTAAAAGCGGATGCAATGTAATAAAGCTTGGTGAAGAAATTAAAATAGGAGATATTGCTTTAAGAAAAGGAACACTGATTAGGCCAACTGAAATTGGAGTTTTAGCTTCTTTAGGTTATAGCAAAATTAAAGTTCATAGAAATCCAGTAGTAGCAATACTTACAACGGGAGATGAACTTGTAGACATAAATGAAACTCCTAAGTTTGGACAAATAAGAAATAGCAATGAATATTCGCTAAAAGCATTAATTAAGAATTTAGGCTTAGAAGCTTTATCCCTAGGAATTGTAGAAGATAAAAAGGATACTTTAAAAAGTAAAATTAAAGAAGCATTAGAAAAATCAGATGTAGTTGTAACTTCAGGTGGTGCGTCAGTTGGAGATTTTGATTTTGTAGAACAAGTATTAAAGGAAATAAATGCTGATATAAAATTTCAATCTGTAGCTATAAAGCCTGGAAAGCCAATAAGTTTTGCAGTTATTGATAAAAAACTATTTTTTAGCTTACCAGGTAATCCTTTATCAGCAATAACTACCTTTGAAGAATTCGTAAAGCCAGCTTGTGAAAAAATGCTTGGTAAAAACATGGAGAGTGATAATACCTTACCAGTTATATTAGCTGAAGACTTTAAAGAAAAAGAAGGCAGAAGTAAGTACATATATGTAAAGATAAAAGCTGAGAATGGAAAGTTATACGCATATAAGGCCGGATCTCAAAGCTCTAACCAGTTGATTACTATGAGTAAGGCAAATGGAATAATAATAATGCCAGAAGGAATTGGATATAAAAAGGCAGGGGAAGTTTTAAGTGGAAAATTCATCTTTAAATAAATCAAGTGAGATTAAAGTAATATCTATAGTTGCAACTAAATCTGAAACAGGGAAGACAACGCTCATAGAAGCATTAATACCTATATTAAAAGAAAAAAACTATAACATAGGAGTCTTAAAACACGATGCTCATAATTTTGAAATTGATAAAGAGGGAAAAGACAGTTATAGATTTGTAAAAGCTGGAGCAGACAAAATGGTTATTTCATCAAAAGAAAAAATAGCTATGATAGAGAAAACTAAGGAAGAAAAAGATCTTGAAGAAATACTAGAGCTATTTGCAGGTATGGATTTGGTAATCATAGAGGGATATAAAAATAATGGATACCCTAAAATAGAAGTTCATAGAAAAGAAGTTGATTCAAAGCTTCTATGTGAAAATGAAAGTTTAGATAGAACGAAATTTTTAGCAGTAGCTACTGATGAAAAGCTAAGTTTAGACATGGAACAATTGGATATTAATGATGTGAAGAAGATAGCTGAATTTATTGAGGACAAAGTTATAAAGGAGAAATAAATAATGGAAAAAACATTAGAATGTAAAGTTTTTAAAATAGAAGACGGCATTGGGAAAGCAGATGTCGATGAGCTTCTAGTTAGAGAATACCCACTAACAATTTTTCTTAATGGAAAAAAATTAGCTACACTTTTATGTAGTCCAGAAAACTTAAAAGCATTGTCAGTTGGTTTTTTAAGAACAGAAGGTTTAATAAATACTAGTGATGATATAATATCTTTTAATTTAAATGAAGAAAAAGGAATTGCAGAGGTTGAGACTAAAAATAAAGATGCTGCTCGTGAAAGCTTTTTCTCTAAGAAAATTGATTTAGAAAGTATAAAGGATCAATCAGTTGATGGAATTGATAATTTCTTAGATTCCTTAAGCTGCAAGCCTGTTGAAAGTGATGCAAAAATGTATACTGAAAAAATATTTAAATTTATGAGAACAAATTTAGATTATTCAGATGTTTTTAAGAACACAGGAGGAGTTCACTGCGTTGCATTATGTGATAGAAATGAAATGCTGGTAGTGTATGAAGATGTAGCTAGACATAATGCATTGGACAAGGTTATTGGAGAATCGCTTATGAAAGGAATATTCCTTAAGGATAAAGCGGTTATACTTAGTGGAAGAGTCTCTCTTGAAATGATATTAAAGGCAGCTAAGCTGGAAATACCAATAATTATATCTAAATCAGCACCTACAAGTCTTTCTGTGGCGCTTGCCAAAAGATTAAATATTACCTTAGTTGGATTTGTAAGAGGCAATAAAATGAATATATATGCTAATGGATATAGAATTGTAGATACTAATAAAAAATCAGAATTCTAGTATTTTGTTTTTTAGATGCTTGATTGTACAAAGGAGTGAAATTAATATGGAAAATTACAATTCTTTTATTGTGGGAGATGCTAATAAGTGTGTGGGGTGTAAGGCCTGTGAAATAGCTTGCTTTAAGGCTCATAATGAAGCAGTTACTGTTGGAAATATAAAAACACCAATAGTTTCTAGAATACATGTTATTAAAGATAAGAACTTTACAGTTCCAGTTCAATGTAGACATTGTGAAAATGCGCCTTGTGCAAAGGTCTGTCCTATAAATGCAATTAAAAATGAAGATAATGCAATAATAATTGATGAAGAAATTTGTATAGGTTGTAAAGCATGCGCAGTAGCTTGCCCGTTTGGCGCTATTGAAATGGGAACTAAATATAAGTCTGGAAGACCAGTTATGCAAAATGTCCAGAAGGAATTATTTGAAGAAGTACTAGAAGAAAAAGAAACAAAGGTTGCATATAAATGCGATTTATGTAAAGAACAAGGTGAACCAGCTTGTGTAAAAGCATGTCCTAAAGATGCTCTTAAATTATTCGATGTCGTAGAAGAAAAAAGAATAAGAAACATAAGAGCAGTAAGTAACTTAAACTTATAAGAGAGAGGAATTAAATTTATGGATATTGGTTTAGTTAATATTGATAAAGAGTTATGTACTGGGTGCCAGCAATGTGTTGAAGTATGCCCTGTAAATGCAATACAAGGTAAAGTGGGACAACCTCAAGAGATTGATTATGATGTTTGTGTTTCATGTGGACAATGCATACAGGTATGTAATTCTTATGCATTTGAAAATAGAGAAAACACTCATGTAATAGAAGAGAAAAGAAGAGCTAGAGGCTTACTTGAAAGTGTAAAGGAGCCAGTGTTTGCAGCCTTTAATAAAGGGAATGCAACTAAGGTGAAAGAGGCTCTACATAATGAAGAATTATTTACTATAGTTCAATGTGCACCAGCTATAAGGGTTTCTTTAGGTGAAGAATTTGGACTTAAAGCTGGCAGTTTAACAGCTGGTAAAATGGCAGCAGCATTACGAAGATTAGGCTTTAACAGGGTTTACGATACTAACTTTGGTGCGGATTTAACCATAATGGAAGAAGGCAGTGAGCTCATAAAAAGGGTAACAGAAGGTGGAAGATTACCGATGTTTACTTCTTGTTGTCCTGCTTGGGTGAAGTTTATGGAACAAAGTTATCCAGAGCTTTTAAATCATCTTTCAAGCTGTAAATCACCACAACAAATGGCTGGAACAATTTTTAAAACCTATGGTGCTAAAATAGATAAGGTTAATCCTAAGAAAATATATAATGTAGCTATAATGCCATGTACTTGTAAGAAATTTGAATGTGATAGAGAAGAAATGCAGGATAGTGGTTTTAAGGATGTAGATGTAGTTATTACTACAAGGGAATTTGCTCAGCTTATAAGAGATAACAAAATAGATTTTAAAAACTTAAAGGATGAAGAGTTCGATTTACCACTTGGAAGTTACACTGGAGCTGGTAATATTTTTGGAGTAACTGGTGGTGTAATGGAAGCAGCACTTAGAAGTGGCTACGAGATGATTACAAAGAAATCTATTCCTAATTTAGAACTTAATTTTGTACGGGGCAGTGAAGGCATTAGAGTTGCAGAAGTGAAATTGCCAAAGAGAACATTAAAGGTAGCAGTAGTTTCAGGTTTGAAAAATGTAGTTCAAATACTTGAAGATATAAAAGAAGGAAAGTGTAAGTTTGACTTCATTGAAGTTATGACTTGCCCAGAAGGTTGTGTAAGTGGTGGTGGACAACCTAAGTTTATCTTAGATATAGATAGAAGAAATGCCTTGGTAAGCAGAAAAAAAGGTATCTATAAACATGATTCTGAACTTGAAATAAGAAAATCTCATGAAAATCCTTTTATAAAAAAATTATATGAGGAGTTTTTAATAGAACCTCTTGGTGAAAAATCTCATCATCTACTACATACAAAGTTTGTTTCGAGAAAAAAGGAGGAAATATAAATGAATAATTTTGTTATAGCAAATCCAAAAAGATGTATAGGATGCAGAACTTGTGAGGCTGCATGTGTTGTTGCACATTCTGAAGAAAACATACTTGTACAAAGTAAGGATAAGGTTAATTTTAATCCTTGCTTAAAAGTTATTAAAACAGCAGATGTAAGTGCTCCAATTCAATGCAGGCATTGTGAAAATGCTCCGTGTGCTAATGCGTGTCCAAATGGTTCGATTATAAATAAAGACGGGGTAGTGTTAATAAATAAAGATACATGTATAGGCTGCAAATCTTGCGCAATAGTTTGTCCTTTTGGTGCCATTGATATAATAGTTGAACATAAAGATGGAGAGAAAGTTATTCAAAAGGGGTTAATGTGTGATAAAGACGGAAAGTTAGAACATAAAGAAAGATTAGTTGCAAATAAATGTGATTTATGTATAGGTAGAGAAAATGGTCCTGCTTGCGTAGAGGTATGTCCTACAGAAGCATTAAGATTAGTTGAATCTAAAATTATAGATAAAGACATTTTGAAAAAGAGAAAAAATGCTGCAGCTAATTTAGTAAATATATTATAAGTGTATGAATGTGGAAGTTTTTAAAACAGCAGTAATACTTGCAGGTGGAAAAAGTTCACGAATGGGTTTTGATAAGCAGTTTTTAAGAATTAATGAAGTGAGAATTATTGAAAAGTTAATTCATGAACTAAGTAAAGAATTTGAAGATATAATTATTGTCACAAATAAGCCCGAAGAGTATAAAAAAGATGGAGTTAGAATAATTAGCGATGAGATAAAAGAATTTGGACCATTATCAGGAATTCATGTGGGAATTAAACAAAGTAAGAGCATATATGTATATTTTATAGCTTGTGATATGCCTAATGTAAACTTAGATTATATCCGTTATATGAAGAAAGTGCTTACTAATAGTAAAGCAAATGCTTGTATTGCTAAAAGCGAAGGTAAGCTTGAGCCGTTTAATGCTTTTTATTCTGTAGATATATTGCCTAAAGTTGAAAAACTTATAACACTTAATAGAAGATCTATAGCGGGATTAATTGATATTATAGAGCCTATTTTTATTGAAGAAAGTGTTTTGAAAAAATATGATTATTCTTTTGACATGTTTCTAAATCTTAATTCAAAAGAAGATTTAGAAATTTATAATAGGAAGAATAAGCAGGAGGAAAATTATGTTTGATTCGTATGGCCGAAAAATAAATTACTTGAGAATATCAGTTACAGATTTGTGTAATTTAAGATGCAAATATTGCATGCCTGAAAAAGGAATAGATAAGATGTGGCATAAAGAGATTCTAACTTTAGAAGAAATAGAAGCCATTACTCAAAGCTTTGTTGAATTAGGTGTAGATAAGGTTAGGATAACTGGAGGAGAGCCGTTAGTAAGAAAAAATATTTTAAAGCTAATTAATGGTATAGGTAAAATAGGCGGAGTTAAGGATTTAGCTATGACCACTAATGGAATTCTCTTAAAGGATTATGCTAAAGATTTAAAAAATGCAGGTCTTAATAGACTTAATATAAGCTTAGATACCTTAAATGAAGAAAAATATTTACAAATAACTAAGGTAGGCAAGCTAAGTGATGTACTTCAAGGTATCGAAGCAGCTAAAAAGAGTGGACTTACTCCAATTAAATTAAATATAGTTTAAATAAAGGACTTTAATGAAAATGAAATAGAAGACTTTATAAATTTAACAAGATATGAAGATATAGAAATAAGATTTATAGAACTTATGCCAATAGGCACTTTAAAGCATTGGTCCTCTAATAAATATATTTCTAATAATATAGTTTTAGAAAAGGTGCCAGAATTAATAGAAATAGAATCAGCAGATATTTCTTCTCCAGCAAGATATTATAAACTGCCAAATGCAAAGGGGAAAGTCGGGTTTATTAATCCTATATCATGTAAGTTTTGCGGAAATTGCAACAGAATAAGATTAACAGCAGATGGAAAACTAAAGTCATGCCTTCACTCAAACTCTGAGGTGGATTTAAAGAAGTTGCTTAGAGAGGGTAAAGATATAAAGACAGTGATCACAGATACTATTAAAAGCAAACCCAAAGAACATGAACTAGAGAACGGAAATTATATTAATAGAGAAATGACAGCAATTGGAGGTTGATTTTATGGAATTTACTCATTTTAATGAAAAAGGAAGAGCTCATATGGTAAATGTGAGCGAAAAGGATGAGACAAAGAGAGTTGCTATTGCAAGAGGA
>JAEZKY010000120.1 GCA_023435985.1 Bacillota bacterium
ACTTAGAACATGAAGAAAGAGCTATGGTGGATGGTCAAATACATGATATTAATTTAGTTGCAAATGTCGTCCAGAAAGTAAAAAGCTATCTTGAAGAAGAACTTCAAATACAATTAAATGAAGTATCTATTGCAGCAGCAGGTAGGTTTTTAAGGACAATTGAGATAAGAGCTGATATAGAGCCTAATGATGATGAGGAAATTAATAAAGAAATTGTAAGAAGTCTTGAATTGAGTGCTGTAAAAAAAGCAGAGGAAGAGATAGCCGCTACAACTGAAGGAAAGTTATATTGCGTTGGATATTCGGTGAAAAATTTTTATTTAAACGGTTTTTTAATATCTAATTTAATAGGACATAAAGGCGAGCAGATTGGTGCAGAAGTTATTGCAACGTTTTTACCAAGGTCTGTAATAGACTCTCTTTATGCGGTAATGAATAGAGTAAACTTAAAGGTTGTAAATTTAACCTTAGAACCAATAGCTGCAATAGAAGCGGCAATACCTAAAAATTTAAGACTGCTTAATATTGCATTAGTAGATATAGGAGCAGGTACATCAGATATAGCAATAAGTTCTAAGGAAAGTATATCAGCCTTTGGTATGGTACCAATGGCAGGAGATGAAATTACTGAAACTATTGTTCAAGAGTACTTAGTTGATTTTAATACTGCTGAGCATATAAAAAGGTCAATTTTAAATCAAAAAGAAGTAAAATATATTGATGTAATTGGAATGGAAAATAAGGTATTATCAGAAGATGTATTTAAACTTATCAATTCTATTGTAAACAAGACAGCAGAAGAAATATCAAAAAAGATTTTGGAATTAAATGGAACTAAAGCACCTAGTGCTGTATTTGTAGTTGGAGGTGGAGCACATACTCCAGGTATTTTGGAAGCAATTGCTGAAAAATTAAAATTACCGTCACAAAGAATTGCTGTTAAGGATAGGCAAGCGGTATTGGAGTGTGTTGCAAATAATGAATTAGGATCAGCAGGGGTAACTGTCCTAGGAATAGCGTTAACTGCTATACGAAGTTTAGGAAATGACTTTATTGACGTAATGTTAAATGATGAGCCAATTAGTTTATTTAATTCTCATAAACATACCATAATGGATGTAGTGCTTCAAGCAGGAATAAATCCTTCCTTACTTATAAGTAAAAATGGCAAGAGTGTTCGATTCAATTATAATGGAAGCAAGAGAATTGCCTTTGGGGAATATGGAACTAATGCTAAGATTACAATTAATGAGCAAGAAGCAACCCTTGAAACAGAAGTTAAGGCGAATGATAGTATAAAATTAGAATTTGCACAAAATGGAAAAGATGCGGCCCCTAAATTACATGAACATATTAAAAGTATTAATTCAGTTTCAATCTATTTAGATGATAATATAGTGAATATTGAACCTATTATACTTGTCAATGAGCAGATAGAGAATTTAGAATATACAATAAAAAATGGTGACGAGGTAAAAGTATTTTTACCATGTAAGATAGGTGATTTTAGAAAATATGTTTTAAAAGATAAAAGTACTTTATCAAAGGATGGAAGAAACTTAGAAGATGATTACGAAATTTTGGAAGGAGATCGTCTTCTAAGTAAAAGCGTGGTATATGATGAAAATCAAATTATTGAAGAGAGCCTGAATTCAGAAGATAATAGTGAGGATGAAATAAGATATGAAAGCTATAATGAAGCTGAATATAGGAAGTTAACTGTTTCAGAGAAAATTGAACTGGAAGCTAAGGAAGTAGTTGTTACTAAAGAGGAATTCCCTGGTATAACAGTTAATATTAATGGGGAAAATAAAGTATTAGTAGGGAAATCTCAGTATGTAATTGTAGATATTTTTGATTATATAGATTTTGATTTGACAGTGCCTAAAGGAATAATCAACTTGACTTTAAATGGTGAAAATGCATCATATACTGCAATTATAAAAGATGGTGATATGATAGAAGTTTTCTGGAGTGATAAATAATAGTACAGAGAATCAGAGTATTTTTAATTGATAGATTTTAATTTGAATTATGGAGGAAATGACAACGTGATAGATTTTAAAAAAGAAGCTGATCTTATAAAGGATGAACTTATAAATATAAGAAGGGATCTACATGAACATCCAGAGCTTGGATTTGAAGAAGTAAGAACATCTAAGGTAATTAAAGATTTTCTTACAGCTAATAGAATTCAATATGTTGAAGTTGCAAAAACAGGAATATGTGGAATCATAAAAGGTACTAAAGCAGGAAATAATAAAGTTATAGCTTTAAGAGGAGATATAGATGCGCTTCCAATCCAGGATATGAAAAGCTGCGGATTTAAATCAAAGGTTGCTGGAAAAATGCATGCTTGTGGTCATGACGCCCATACGACAATACTCATGGGAGTAGGGAAATTGCTAAGTAATAATAAAGATAAATTTTCTGGGACAATAAAATTATTGTTTGAGCCGGCAGAAGAAACAACAGGAGGAGCCACTCCTATGATAAATGAAGGAGTTTTAGAGAATCCAAAAGTTGACTGTATCCTGGGGCTTCATGTAGATGAGGAAACAAAATGCGGCACTATAAAAATAAAAAAGGGTGTAGTAAATGCCGCATCAAATCCATTTAGTATAAAGATCACAGGCCAAGGAGGACATGGAGCTTCGCCTCATACTACCGTTGATCCTATTGTTATTGCAAGTCATATTGTAGTTGCGCTTCAAACAATAGTAAGCAGAGAAATAGCACCTGTAAATCCAATAGTTATAACAGTTGGAACCTTGCATGCTGGAACAGCACAAAATATTATTCCAGGAGAAGCTACTTTAAGTGGAATGATTAGAACTATGACTAAAGAGGACAGAACATATGCAACTCAAAGACTAAAGGAAATTGTAAATGGGATTGCAGTTATGTCGCGAGCAAAAGCTGAGATAGAAATAGAAGAAAGCTATCCTTGTCTTTATAATAATGATAAGTTTGTGGATTTAATATGTGATAGTGCTGGCGAAATTTTAGGAAAAGAAAATGTTTTAGAACAAAAAACGCCTAAAATGGGTGTTGAAAGCTTTGCTTATTTTGCTAATGAAAGACCGAGTGCTTTTTACTTTTTAGGCTCAGGGAATGAAGAAAAGAAAACTACAGAGCCAGCTCATAGTAATTTATTTAACATAGACGAAGAATGTCTCTCTATTGGTGTTTCTATACAAGCTTTAGCTGCATATAATTATTTAACTAAATAATTAATTTGATTAGGCATATAAAAGAAAATAACAAGATCCAATATATTTAGTTTTTATTAAGCAAGTAAATGGAGTGGCTTGTTATTTTTTGATAATGCTTTAAGCGTATTTCTAAACAGCAAGTTAATATGATGGCGTATAATATACAATAAACTATCACAGTAACTTGTTGTTTTCTTAAATCTGCCTAAAAATATTTAAATTGACAATGTATGATTTACAATGTAAAATGCACAATGAATGAATAAATCGTTATATTATGAAAATATAAGATTTCTGTCACATTGTACGATGAGTGTTAACCGTTTATTGTTAACAAAAACTTAGGAGTGATTATATTTGAAAATTGAAATAGGTCCAAATGAAGCAGGTCAGAGATTAGATAAATTTTTAAGAAAATTATTAAAAGATGTGCCGTTAAGTGCAATATTTAAGGCTTTGAGAAAAAAAGATATAAGAGTTAATGGAAAAAAACAAAACGAAAAATATTTTCTAGAAGAGGGAGATATTGTAGAAATTAAATATATACAAAGTAATCAAGAAAATAAAGAAGAGAAATTTATTAAAGTAGATCCAAAGAGAATTAAAATTGTATATGAAGATGAGAATATGCTGATAATTGAGAAATGGCCAGATGTGTTAGTACATTCAGATACCAAAAATAGTGAGGAACCAACTCTTACTGATTATGTTCTTTCTTATTTAAATGATAAAGGAGATTATCTGCCAGAAAATGAATTGACCTTTACTCCAGCATCTTGCAATAGATTGGATAGAAATACGTCTGGTATGGTTATTTTCGGTAAGAGTTTTGAAGGGTTAAAATGCATAAATGAAGCTATTAGAGATGATGAAATAAGAAAATATTATTATACTCTAGCTAAAGGTAAAATAAGAGATGGCCTTTACGAGGCGTACATAGTAAAAAATCCTGAGACCAATATATCTAAGATATATGATGCTGAAGTTAAAGGCTCTAAGAAGATAGCGATGGAAATAAGTACTGTAGAGAGTAATGGTGCATACTCACTTATAGATATTCATTTGATAACAGGAAGAAGTCATCAAATAAGAGCACATTTAGCACATTTGGGAAATCCTATAATTGGAGATAACAAATATGGAGATAAGAAGTTAAATTCATTTTTTGAAAGTAAATATGGTTTGAATTATCAATATTTGTATGCTTATAAATTAAATTTTAGAAAAATAAATGGTAAGCTTGAGTATTTAAAGAATAAAACCATAGCAGCAGCAATACCTCCAATATTGAAAAAAATAAAGCAGGATGTGTTTAAGTTTTCACTTAGATAGGAGGTAATTATGGAAGAGAAATCAGCCATTGGTAGTAGTAAAGGCTTTTTAATTCTTTCAGTAGCAGGACTTTTAACTAAAGTAATATCGGTATTTTATATACCTCTCCTTCAAAGAATAATAGGTCTTGATGGATATGGAATATATCAAAATTGTTATGAAGTATTTTTATTCGTATATGCGGTTACAAATCTAGGGACTCAGCCAGCTATCGCAAAAGTGGTCGCAGAACTTACGGCTCTTGAAAAGCCTAATGATGCTGTAAGAACCCTTAAGGTGTCGAGAACTCTTTTAGCTATGGTTGGAGCATTTTTAACAATATTTTTAATGCTATCTGCATTTATAATTGGGAATGCAATAGGAAATCCAGCAGCGTCCTATGGGATTTTAATGCTTGCACCAAGTATATTTGTTACCTCAATTTTATCATCTTATAGAGGGTATTTTCAAGGTATAAGCAGTATGAAAGCTATTGCGATATCTCAGGTTTTAGAGCAAATTATAAATATTGTAATCAGCCTTGCCTGCGCATATTTCTTGGTACATATAAGTGTGGAATATGGTAGTGCTGGAGGAACTATAGGAACTTCAGTGGGAGCTTTAGTTGCATGTCTTTATATGGTTTATATTTATAGAAAAAGCAAATTTGAAGAAATTTCAATAGAAGATCAGAAAAATAAGAAAAGAGTAAGAACAAAGCATATAATTAAAAAATTAATTAAATATGGATTGCCTATTACATTGAGTTCTGGTCTTCAAAATTTCGGAAGCTTGGTAGACATGGTAAATGTCAATAGTAGATTAGCTTTTGCAGGATTTAGTTTACAACAAGCTCAAGTGCTTTATGGTGTCCTTGGAAGATATAAAACTTTACTCTCTGTTCCACTTATAATTGTAACAGCACTTGGGACAACCGTATTACCAGCAGTAACAGCAGCAATGACATTAAAAGATAAAAAAGAAATAAGAAGAAAAACTACTTTTGCATTTAGAATAACCTTAATAATAACAATACCAGCAGCAGTCGGGCTTTCATGTTTATCACAGGAAGTGTTTGAGCTTTTATATGGAACAAGTCAAGGGTTTGAATTAATGGTATGGGGATCAGTAGTATTAGTTCTTATGGCAGTTGTACAAATACAGACTATCATACTTCAAAGTATGAATAAACTTTATTTTGTACTTGGAACATTTGGTATAGGTATAGCGGCTAAGATAATTGCTAACTACGTTTTAGTTGGAATGGCAGATATAAATATCTTAGGAGTAGTTGTGGGAAACTTTTTGTGGTTTGTAATACCGATGTTTTTAAATAAGAGAGCACTTAGAAAAGCACTTAAAGTGAAAATTCCTTTATTTAGAAGTGCAATTAAACCATTACTTGCATCGGTAATAATGGCACTAATTATATATATCTTAAAATCTTTCACATCGAGTTTGGTAATGATTGCAGGTGACAGCTCATTATTAAAAGTAATATTTACAATTTTAATTATTGGGATAGCTGGTTTGGTTTATTTATATTCAATAATTATATTAGGTGGAATTAAAAAGAGCGATTTAGATGCCATATCTACTAGAATATTTAACTATTTACCAAGGTTTTTAAGAAAACAACTTAAATAATATATATACTATAATAGAAAGGACGAGTAATCTGTTAGTGACTGAGCTGCTGGATTACTTGTCCTTTTGGTTAGTTACATAATAAGTTTAATTTGAGTGCAATCTATTATTAATCTTCTGTTTCTCCAAAGGTTCCCAAGTATGCAAAAATTGAGAAGACAAGTCCCATTATAATAAAATTATTTATAATTAATGAATTTGTAAACATGTGTTTTGAAAATATATTTACAATTATGAAGGTTAGGAGGCCAAGGAGTATATATATTGTTATATTGGATTTGTTTAAGTTAAGTTCAATATGTTTATTAACTTCGTACATGTTAAGGATAAATCCAACAGTGCAGGCGATAAACATGGTTATGCTATAGCCAAATATATTTATAGAATGAATTGCGGTAAATATGTATAAACATATTAATTCAATTATGGCTTCTATCATGGAATTTCTAAGAATTATGTTTTGCCTATTTAGCCCGTTTAATATTCCGAACATTGTTACCGCAGGAAAAAATATTGGTGCAGTAAGGGACGCAAATCTTATATATAGTCCTAAATCTAACCTGCCGTAAAACATCTTTCCTAAGGCATCAGGAATTATATTGCAAATTATAGTGGTTGCTATTCCAAGTAGGAATGCAACTTTAATAACCTTTCGAATTCTAATTGAAGCTTCATATTGTTTCCCGAGAACTAAGCTTTGTGAAAGATCTGGAATCAGTAAAGTGTTAATTGTAGAAACAACAATTAAAGGAATAGTTATTATACTAAGCGCCATTCCAGTATATTTTCCTATCATACTCAGAGCTTCCGAATAACTAAAACCAGCGGCAAGCAAGCGCCGTGGAACAATTAATGTAGAAAGTGTTCCTAAAATGTTAGTTAAAAATCCATTTAACAGAAGAGGAATTGCTATAATAATTACATCAAAAAGGAGTTGAACTCTACCTTCAGGTTTTTCATGTGATTTAGGTATATTTTTTATTGAGTATTTATAGTAAATATAAAGAAAAAATAGACTTTGAAATTCACCTATACATAATGCAATTGTAGCTAAGGTTACCATTCCTTCAAGAGTTTGAGCGTTTGTTAAAAATATAAGCAGGCTTACAGTTAAAATTCTCATGGCTTTTTCGCAAATATCAATTATGGCTGGAACTGTAATTCTAGAAGTTCCATAAAAATATCCCTTGAGTATATTTGAAATTGCAATGCACACCATTGCTGGACAAATGACTTTGATGGCATTTATGGTTCTAACATCGTTAACACCATACTTACCAAGTATTGGTGCAAAAAGAAATACTATTATGCCTATTAGAAAGGCCCAAGTTATATTAAATAAGGAAACAACTCTAATGGTTCGTACAATATTATTATGCTCACCTTTTTGTGCATAGACAGCGGTTATTTTGGAAATAGAAGCTACTATTCCAGCAGTCATAAGACATATAAATAAATTGTAAATAGGCATAACCAAGTTGTATAATCCCATTCCTTCTGGTCCTAATATTTTAGAAAGATATATGGAAAATATAAAGCCGAGAATACCTGTTGCTATGTTGGAAGACACAAGTAAAAAAGAATTCTTTAAAAAATTATCTCTATCCAAAGCTAATTCACTCCTTTAAATTACTATAAAACATATTCATAATAAGTTGTAAATATGAATTGATAGGAATACTAAATCAAAATGAAAACAACTTAAAATTTGATTTGTATTTACAAATTAACTAAAAAAAAGATATAATTATACATATACGTAAAACTAACAATATAATGGGAGAGCAAGGGGGAAGAATAATGGATAAGGTTTCAGATAAGGAAATGATAAACTTTTTTTATAATGCAATGCCAAGCATAGAATTGCTTTTTGATTCTGATGTATCTTTTGCATTAACAGATACTAAGGAATATTTATACACAAATATTAGTGAAGAATTAAAGTTAAATATAAAAAAAGGGGATTCTATACCAAATGGTGGAGCAGTAGCAGATGTAATCAGAAGTGGTAGAGAGAGAATAAAAGTAGTACCTGAAAATGTGTATGGAATTGCATTTAAGTCATATGGAATTCCTATAAAGGAAGGCAATGAAGTTGTTGGTGTTTTAGTTGTAGGTAAAAGTTTAGTAAAGAAAAATAATTTGATAGACATTACACAAAAATTATCAGAATCTCTTTCACAGATATCAATTGGAATAAATGATATTGCCAAAGGGGTACAAGAATTAGCAACAATGAATGAGCAGATATTATTAGAAACTAAAGAAGCTACTGAAAGTGCAAAAGATACTGATGAAATATTGACTTTTATTCAAGGGGTTTCTTCACAGACAAATCTTTTAGGGTTAAATGCTGCTATTGAGGCAGCTAGAGCAGGAGAAGCAGGAAAAGGGTTCAGTGTTGTTGCTCAAGAAATTAGAAAATTATCCAATTCTTCCAATGAATCTATTAAAAAAATTGATTCTGTCATAAAAAATATTTCTTCTTCAATAGTAACTATAAATAATAGTTTAACGAATTCAAATGATGTTTCACAAAATCAATCAGCATCATTAGAAGAAATAGCAGCTTCTATTTCAGAATTAAATACAACAGCTAAGAAACTTGAAGAATTAGCTAATCAATTATAAAGATCATTAAAAAATAAAGTCATTCCTTTTAGCTAGCGGACTCTAGAAGGAATGACTTTTTTACTGAAATTTTCATATATATCTATGAAAAGTCAGGGGATTTTCATAATTTTAATTTATAACTTTTATTTTTTAACTGAATAAATATTATTTCAAATTTTCAGGGTTTAATACTTTAAGTTCGTCAATTACAAAAATTCCATCTTTTCTTATTAGAACATCATCAAAATAAATTTCACCACCGCCATAATCAGCTCTTTGTATCAAAACTAAGTCCCAGTGAATAGCCGAGCTATTTCCATTTGGAGCTTCATCATAAGATGCACCTGGAGTAAAGTGAATTGAACCTGCTATTTTTTCATCGAACAAGGTATCTTTCATAGGATGAAGAATATAAGGATTAACACCAATTGCAAATTCACCAACATATCTTGCACCATCATCTGTATTTAAAACTTCATTTAATCGCTTAGAATTGTTTGCAGTAGCATTTATGATTTTACCATCTTTAAATTCAAATTTAATATCAGTAAAGGTAAATCCGTTATAAGCAGATGGGGTGTTATAAGCTAAGGTACCATTAATTGAATTTTTAACTGGTGCAGTATAAACTTCTCCATCTGGAATGTTAGCCTTCCCATCACATTTAATAGCAGGAATATCTTTTATTGAAAAAGTTAAATCTGTACCTGGAGCAACTAATCTCACTTTATCAGTTTTGTTCATTAATTCTACTAATGAATCCATAGCCTTTGACATTTTAGAATAATCCAAATTGCATACATTAAAATAGAACGCTTCAAAGGCTTCTGTGCTCATATCTGCACTTTGAGCCATAGAATAATTAGGATATCTTAAGACACACCATTTAGTGTTTGGAACCCTTATGTCTGAATGAACAGGAGCTTTAAAGTATCTATTATATAAATTCATTTTTTCTTCGGGCACGTCTGAGAGTTCAGAAGAATTATTACTAGCCCTAACACCTATATAGGCATCCATATCTTTCATTCTCAAAGCTTCGTATTTAGTTCTTAAATCTAATTGTTCTTTTGAAGCGTTCATAAGCAATTCACGTTCTAGTTCATTATCCTTTATTGATACAAAAGGAATTGCATTTACTTTATAAGTTTCTTTAATTAACTCTTTAATCAAAGGTGTTTCTACGCCATTAGCTTCAATAAGGATTTTTTCACCTTCTTTAAGTTCACATGAATAATTTATTAAATTACTTGCAAGTTTAGTGTTTCTAGGATCTGTCATAGATTGTTCCTCCTTATATGCTATGTAAATTATTTACATTTGGAATTATATTAATGACTTTATACTCATAAACAGTATGTAGTATTTAATATAACAATGCTTTATATTTTCTTTCCATATGGTTATTAATGAGACATTGGAAAATTTACCAGTAAGATTATATATAACCAATATATATAGTATATCATATAAAGAACATTTTTAAATAAAGGTCTTATTTCATTAGATTTACAATATAAATCTAATATAGATATTATACATTATGTATTTAAGAAAAGTTTGATTCATGAGAAGGTTAATTAGTTTTTATAGATATCTAATTAAAGCGGTAAGGGGAGAATGAAGTGAAAAGGTTTCTAAAATTTTTAATTATTTCAATTATAATAGTTGTAGCAGCATTTGGAGTATTTAATTTTTCAAATCAATATAAAATGAATACGCTAAAAAACAATATAAGCTGGAGCGTCGCGTATAAGAATTGTAATGACTCAGTAGCTTTTGATCAAGATAATAATAAAAATACTTATGTAGCATATGAAAATTATATTAAAGTGATTAAGGAAGATGGAAGAGAAGAAACTTTATTACAAGATAATACGTTAAAAATAGAAAACTTATTATTTTACAATAATAAATTATACTTTATTTCTAAGGATAGTTTATATAAATATGATTTAAGTGATAAGAGTCTGCAGTTAGTAATAGATAATATACCTTGTGAAGGCAAATATTTAGATAGAAATATGATCATAAGAAATTCAAGACTTCTTTTGTCTATAGGAACTGTTACTAATTCAGGGATAGCAGCATATGAAAGTGATTATTCAATCAATAAAGTTCCATACGATAAAAGTCCAATAGATATAACATTAAATGGTTTTAACTATGGAGAAAAGAAAACAGGTGCTTTTATGCCTTATGGAAATTCTAGTGAAGAAGGACAGAGAATAAGGGCACAGAGTTTAGCCAATGCATGTGTCGTAGAAATAAATTTAAGCACTAATAAATCAACCTTGTATTCATCAGGAATAAGAAATATAACTGGATGGGATTTAGATGATGATGGAAACCTGATTGGAATTGTCGGAGGAATGGAGAATGTTGGAGATAGGCCTATAAATAGAGACTTTGATTATCTTTATAAAATAGATAAAGGTAAATGGTATGGCTGGCCAGATTTTAGTGGGGGAGATCCTATAACATCTTCTAGATTTAAAGGAGATAAGCTTGTATCAAATATTATTCAAAACCCACCAAATAAAATTGTTCCAGGACCAATTTATCAATTTAAAGATGTTGGAGCCATAAGATATTTAGCTATTGATAAAGAAGGAAAAATATTAGAGAAAAATACGAAAGTGTATTATGACAGTAAAAATAATGTTATATCAGCAATAAATAATGAAAGTGTAGTATATGATTTATTAAAATTAAAGGATAACAGTAACATAAAGGGAATAAAATATTTAGATGGAGATATTTATATTTTAGATAGTGGAACTGGATGTATTTATAAGTTGCAGTCTGAAGGGCCTAGATTTAGATTCAATCTTCCAAAATCAATCTGGATATTTATGGGGGTTCTTTTAGTTATAATAATTTGTTTAGTTATATATAAGATTTATATTAAGAAGCATATAAAATAGCTTAGATGTATTTATTTAATTGAATATTTTTAGTATAAAAATTCATAAGAGTAGTGAGCTGTCTCAAGATTAATTTTATTTTGAGACAGCTTTTTTATTATACATATAGGAATCTCTCTTTAAATCTAAAAAATAAAAATAATATATTCAAAAATGTGGAAAAAATGTTAAAATATAACCAAAGGTTTAGATGAAGTAGGAGGGAACAGCATGGGCAAAACATTAGTAATAAATTTAGAAGATGTTGTTTTTGAGGGGGATATATTAGATGTAGGAGATAAAAATCTCGGTATTATATATAATATTTCTAAAGAAGTAGAAGAAGAATTATCTTTAGATTATGTGCGTAGCGATACTAAAATCGAATTAAAGAGTAGGAAATATGATGCATGCACGTTTTTTTTTGATCTAAATAAAATATGGACTAGTTTAGAAAAAGAAAGATTGATTAAGGAAGTAAGCTCATATATAAGAGATGATGGAGAAATATTCATATGGGACATAAAAAAGGAAAGAGGAAAAGTGTTCAATAACAAAATAAGGGTTATATTACCGAACGGGAAAATAAAAGAATTTATATTTAAGAACTTAAATATACTTTTAAGCTCAAATATAGAAGAATTAAAAAAAATCCTTGAAAAATACTTCAAAATAGAAGAAACTAAAGCATGGGAAGATGTTTTTTTTATTAGAGGAAGGAAACTGGAAACCAAAGTTATAGCAGAGGAGAAAGTTAAGGATGAAGGTACTGATTACGGCAATAGACTCTAAATTTATTCATAGTAATTTAGCGGTTAGATATTTAAAGAATTTTACAAGAGATATGGATTACGAAAGGAAAATAAAGGAATTTACTATAAATGATAGAGAAGGAAGAATATTAGAAGAAATAATTGAAGAAAAGCCAGATGTTGTGGCATTTTCTACATATATTTGGAATGTGGAACTTGTTTCAAGAGTTTCCAATTTAATAAAAAGGGTAAATCCTAAAATAGAAATTCTCTATGGTGGGCCAGAAGTTTCATTTGATTCAAGAAGCTTTCTAAAAAATAATGTAGGAGAATATGTTATTGAAGGTGAAGGTGAAAAGACTTATAAAGATTTTATTTTATATAAATTAGGGAAAATGAAGCTTGAAGATGTTAGAGGGTTACATTATAAAATTAATGACGAGGTTTATTCTAATGAAAAACGTCCATTAATGTCTATGGATGAAATAGTATTTCCATATGATGAAGATGAGGATTTAAGCAATAAGATTGTATATTATGAAGCATCAAGAGGATGCCCTTTTAATTGTAAATATTGTCTTTCGTCTACAAGTCATGGGGTTAGATTTTTAGAAATAGAAAGAGTTTTAAAGGAGCTAATGTATTTTGTTAATAAAAAAGTCAGATTAGTTAAATTTGTTGATCGTACATTTAACTGCAATTCTAAATTTGCTATGGCTATATGGGATTTTTTAATAAAACAAGATATAAATACTCAATTTCATTTTGAAATATCAGCAGACATATTGAAGCCTCAGGAAATAGAACTTTTATCAAAGGCTCCAAAGGGAAGATTTAGATTTGAAGTTGGAGTTCAAACAACTAATGACGACGTTTTAAGAAATATAAATAGGTTTGTTAATTTTAATGATATAAAAGAGAAGGTTCTAGAAATTGAAGCGTTAAGAAATATAGACCAGCACTTAGATTTAATAGCAGGACTTCCAGGAGAAGATTATGAATCTTTTAAAAAGTCTTTTAATGATATGTATGAAATAAGACCAGAAGAAATTCAACTTGGTTTCTTAAAGTTATTAAAAGGATCTTCTATGAGAGAAGATGCAGATAAATATGGAATGGAATATTCACCATATCCACCATATGAAATTTTAAAAACTGATAAACTTTCTTATGAAGAACTATTGAAGCTTAAGAAAGTTGAAGAAATGGTGGATAAATATTATAACTCGCAGAAGTTCAAATACATAATTGGATATTTTGAAAAAAAGTTCAATTCACCATTTGAGTTTTATTATAGTTTAGGAATGTTTTTTGAAAGTCAGGGATATTTTAATAAGAATATAGGGAATGTAGAATATTATAAAGTATTTTTAGACTTCAATGAAGACATATTGGGAGAAAGTAATAAATATGTAAAAGAAATAATAAGGTTCAATTATTTGATTTATTATAAAAAAAGGGGATTACCAGAGTTTATAAGAAGTGATATGGAAAAAGAAGAGGAAAAGAGCATAAAAGAGACGTTAAAAGAAAAGTATTCATTTAAAGAATATCATTTGGAGAAGTTTAAAATTAATGTTGAAAAATATATTGAAACTGGTGAGATACTAGAGGAAAATACTTATTATCTATTTAATGAAAAAGCTGATTATATCTCGATTGCTAAAGAGTTTAACTAATATATTGAAAGCATAAAATTAGGAAACCTATTAATGGTTTCCTAAAAAAGTTCATATTGTTTTATGAAACTATACGATAGTTCATACCACTCTAATTTATAGAAAAGGAATCTTTTATTACTTTAAGGGGCCTCATCATATCGTGATCTTCATGTTCGAGAAAGTGACAGTGCCATACAAAGTCGCCTGAATGATCTTTAAAGTGCATGATAATTCTTGTGACTTTTCCACCTTCAGCTCTGACAACGTCCTTCCAACCCTGTTCGAAAGGTAGAGGAGCTTCAGCTGGACCAGTATATTCGATCTTACCATCAGTTTGATATTTCTGAATATCAAAAGGTCTTCTGTCTAGTATCTTAAATTGAACTAAGTGAACATGAATAGGATGTGAAAGGTTCGCAACAGGATTAATTAAATTCCATATTTCTATGCTATCTAGTTCAGGTTTTTCTGTAGCAGGATCTGACCACATTCTATTGTTTAGTAAAAGCATTGGCCTGCCATAATGATCAGTAGATACATTTAAAGGCAGATCACGAACATTTGTAGCCATTTCTTCATCTATATGAGTAAAAGGATATAATTCTTCTGGAACTTCACTAGTGTCCTTAGATTTTAGAGGAAGTGTTACTTTAAACTTCATTATTACTGACAAATTAGGATCGGTGTTTGCATTTAGCAGAGTTATTTCTTCACCTTTAAATTTTGAAAAATCTATTACAATATCTATTCTTTCAGCTGGATATAGGATGAAGGAAGATATTTTAGCTGTGTGGTGTAAAAGCCCTCCGTCTGTACCAATTTGATAGAATTCAGAATTATTGGATAGGCTTAGGTTATAATCTCGTCTATTGGAAGCATTTAATATTCTAAATCTATATTTTCTAGGTTCAACATTTAAATAAGGCCACACCTTACCATTCACTACTATTGTATTACCTAAAAATCCTGGCACTATTGACGGTTTAACAGGTACAGAAAATGGAGGGGTATCAGGATAAAATAATGAACCATCAGCATTAAATGATTTGTCTTGTATCATCATTGGTATTTCATAGATTCCTCCTGGTAAATGTAATCTTTTTTCCTGAGGATCTCTAATTAAATAAAAACCAGCAAGTCCAGCATATACATTTAGTCTTGTTATTCCCATGCTGTGATCATGATACCATAGTGTAGTGGATTGTTGATGATTGGTATATTCATATATTTTCCGAGTAAATGATGGCCCGGTAATCGAATAGTTCTGAGTATACCAGGCTTCCGGATAACCATCACTATGAGGTTCTATATTGGCACCATGTACATGGACCACAGTTCTTACATCAGGTGTATCAATAGCTCCATGAAGAGTATGATCTATTGGAAGAAGATGCTTATAAGGCAGGTTATTAATCCATTTTACATAAATGGTCTTATCCTTCATAGTTTCAATAGTTGGCCCTGGATAACGGCCTTCATATCCCCAAACTCTGGTAAAAGGGAATAAGCTGTGAAATTTATGATATGCTTGTATCATATGAATTTCATAATATGCAGCTTTTCCAATCCAGTCAACTGGTTTAGCAACTTCTGGAATTTGTAGTTTATCTATAAATTTTGGGATTGTATCCGGTTTAGATGGATCAATTTTTTGTACAGGTACGTCAGTATATTTCATTATATTCACACCCTTTTTAGTTAATCAATTTTTTAAAGTATGGTTTGTTAAAAGTCTATTACATTATATGAATTAATGGGTATCTAAGTGAATATGTTGTAAAGCTGATACTAATACAAAAATTTTAGTAAGAATACATAAGGAATTAGAGGTTTAGAAATTAAAAAAATAAACCAGCACACTATTTAGTATGCTGGTTTAATGCTTTTGTGTATTTACTTTAGGCTGGATAATTTAAATTCTCTTCTTTTATGTTTAATAAAATTTCATTAAGGAATTTGTTCGCTAAATATTTTGCCATTGGCAGATTCATATCTAAATAGTTACCGCAATCTTTAGCAGAAGCACCAGGAATCTCACCTTCAAAATTAGCCATAAATTTATATAGCTCTGTAAGAAGAGGAACTATATCTTTTGATTTGTAATCACCATGTAAAATTAAATAGAAGCCTGTCCTACATCCCATAGGTCCAAAGTAAACAGTTTTATCTGCATAAACTTCATGATTTCTTAAAAAAGTAGCAGCTAAATGTTCAATTGCATGCATTTCAGCTGTATTCATAACTGGCTCAAAATTAGGTCTAGTCATTCTAATATCAAAGGTTGTAAGAACTGTATCTCCAAATTTATCTTGTCTTGAAACATATACACCTGGAAGTAATTCCAAATGATTGATTGTAAAACTCGCTATTTTTTCCATTAACGTCACTCCTTAATATAAAAATAAATAATCAACTATATAGCTGTATTTAGTAAAATTTTATTTACATTTGTTTCTATTAAATTGTAGCATTTGAAATCTCTATTAGCAATATAATATATGAAGAATTTGGAGGTGGTATCAAACATAATAAAAAATATAAATAGTTTTGTCCTGTAACCTTAATAATTTTGTAATTGATATACTATATCTTTAATAGTATAATCAAATAGGAAGTAAGCCAAGATGGAACATTTGGATATAATTTACTTCCGTAGACTTAACTAAGGAGTAGAAAAGATGAATTATATTTTAGCAATGGTAGTTTCTCTTTTAGGAGCCTTAATTACCATGCCTTTTCTTATGAAGCTAGCTAATAAAGTACATTTTACGGATAAGCCTAATAAAAGAAAACAACATAAAATGCCAACACCATTATGTGGAGGTATAGCTTTATATATTGGCTTTTTTATATCATATTTTACGTTTTATAAAGATGAGGATGAACCATACAAGCAAATAACTGTGTTTGTTGCAGCTACGATGATATTATTAATAGGACTAATTGATGATTGGTATAAGACAAAGGGAAAGGAATTTGCTATATTTCCTAGACTTGTTGTTCAATTGTTATCTGCAATTTTAGTATTTAAAGCAGATATTTTTTTGGGAGGATTTACGAATCCTTTCACAGGTATTTATATACAACTGAGTCCAATAGTACAATTTATACTTACGATAACTTGGATATTTGGAGTTACCACTGTAATTAATTGGTCTGATGGAATGGATGGATTAGCAGGAGGTTTATCTTTAATATCAGCAGCAACATTCTTTGCAGCAGCAATAATATTAAATCAAAATGAATCAGCAGTAGTATCTATAATGATTGTAGGAACTATTTTAGGATTTCTATATTATAATAAATTTCCTGCAAGAGTGTTTATGGGGGATTCAGGAGCTAATTTTTTAGGTTTTATTTTGAGTATTACAGCATTAGATGGTGCATTTAAGCAGGCAACTGTTTTAAGTTTGTTTATACCGATATTAGCTTTGGCAGTGCCTATTTTTGATAATTTATTTGTCATATTTAAAAGATTTTCTGAAGGAAAACCAGTTTATCAGGCAGATAGAAGTCAAATTCACTTTAGACTAGAAGAAAAAGGATTTACTACTGTTCAAGTTGTAAAATACATAATGTTAATTAGCTTAACTTTTAGTATAATATCAATAATTCTATTATTAGTTAAGAGATAATAGATAAATCATATAAGACAAGTAACGAAGATTTAGAAGCGAAATCTTTACAAGTAAGATCTCCAGAGATATAATAATTAATTATAAGACTTATCAAGAGTGGTGGAGGGACTGGCCCGAAGAAACCCAGCAACCGATATATTATATATATAAGGTGCTAAATCCTGCAGCGTAAGAGCTGAAAGATAAGGTGTTTTGTTGCTTTTAAGCCTAAAGGAATGCCTTTAGGCTTTTTATTATGCAAAAAATAATAGAACTAAAAATAGAAAACTGTTCACTGTAAATTATCTAAGCACAATTTTAATATAACTATTGAAATTTAAAGCTTATCAGCATTTAACTGTAAATTGTTAACTGTAAACTCTATAAAGGGGGAGTTATTATAGAATATTTGAAATTAGATATAAATAAGGAAGAAGTACTTAGGTATCTTGGCTATAAGGGACAGGATATAGATAAAAACATTAGTATAATGATTGATGAATGCAGAGAGGAAATCAAAAAGATAATTATGCCTAGAGTTGTGTATAGTTATAAGGATATAAGGCAAAATGATGAAGGTATAGAAGTTATTACTACTAATTTGATTTTAAAAGGAAAGGATATACAGGAACATTTAAAAAATTCGAAACAATGCGTACTTATGGCTGTAACTTTAGGAAATGAAATTGAGAAGAAAACTAGATTGTATGAGAAAACTAATTTAACAAAAGCGCTTATATTAGATGCTTGTGCTACAACTGCAGTTGAAGAAGTTTGCGATATAGTAGAGAGCAATATAAAGGAAAAAGCTATTCAAGAAGGTATGGATATAACTTTTAGATATAGTCCGGGCTATGGAGATTTACCATTAGATGTACAAAATAATTTTTTAAGGGCATTAGATGCTCAAAAGAAAATAGGACTTACTGTATCTGAAAGTAATTTGTTGTTTCCTAGAAAATCTGTTACGGCTATAATAGGAATAACTGATAATGGAATTAAAAAGAAAAAGAAGAGCTGCAAAGAATGTAATAACTATGAGAATTGCAGCTTTAGAAGAGAGGGAGAAAACTGTGGGGCTTAAAGAATATATAAAGGATAACATATTAATTTTTGATGGAGCAATGGGAACAATGCTTCAAAAAAAAGGTTTAAAACTTGGAGAAAATCCGGAACTTTTAAATATAAAGGAGCCAGATATTATAGAGGAAATTCATAAAGAGTATATAAATAGTGGAGCAAATGTGATAACGACAAATACTTTTGGTGCCAATGAACTTAAGCTTAAGCTTTGCAATTTAGAAGTTGAAGATGCAGTAGATGCAGCAGTAAAGATTGCTAAAAGAGCTAAAGGTGAAAGCAATACATATATTGCTTTAGATATTGGTCCAATAGGGGAACTTTTGGAGCCTATGGGTACTCTAAGTTTTGATAGAGCATATGAGATTTTCAAACGCCAAGTAATTCAAGGAACTAAGTCGGGGGTAGATATAATCCTGATTGAAACAATGACTGATTTATATGAGCTTAAAGCAGCAATACTTGCAGTCAAGGAAAACTCAGATTTACCTGTGTTTTGTACTATGACATTTGAAGAAAACCTAAGAACTTTTACTGGATGTTCCCCAGAAGCTATGGTGCTTGTCTTGGAAGGTTTAGGAGTTGATGCACTTGGGGTTAACTGCTCTCTTGGACCAAAACAATTAAAACCTGTAATTGAGGAAATCTGCAGTATAGCGCATATACCAGTAATGGTTCAGCCAAATGCAGGACTTCCGACATTATCAATAGGAAATGAGACAAGATATGATGTTACTAAAGAAGAATTCGCAGATACTTTATGCGGTTTTATAGATTCTGGTGTTAGAATTATTGGAGGATGTTGCGGAACAACTCCAGAGTATATTAAGGAATTATCGAATACAGTCAAAGAGAAAAAAATCATTCCTATTACAAGAGAGCACTACGCTGCAATTTGTACACCATCGAAAGTTATAAGAATAGATGGGGTTAGAATTATTGGCGAAAGAATCAATCCAACTGGAAAGAAGATATTTAAAGAGGCATTAAAAAATGGTGATTTAGATTATATTTTAAGTCAAGCCGTTTCACAAATTGAAGCTGGAGCACATATTTTAGATGTTAATGTAGGACTTCCTGAAATTGATGAACCAAGTATGATGCATAAAGTTATAAAAGAAATACAAGGTATTATAGATACACCGCTTCAAATTGATTCTTCTGACCATAAAGCTATAGAAACTGGGCTTAGGTATTATAATGGAAAGCCAATTTTAAATTCTGTAAATGGTGAAGATGCTGTCTTAGATAAAATACTTCCTTTAGTTAAAAAATATGGAGCAAGTGTTGTAGGATTAACTTTAGATGAAAGAGGAATTCCAGCAAAAGCAGAAGAAAGATTTGAGATTGCAAAAAAAATAATAAATAAGGCTGCAGAGTATGGGATAAAAAAAGAAGATGTATTTATAGATTGCTTAGTACTCACAGTATCAGCGCAGCAGGAAGAAGTTCAGGAAACTTTAAAAGCTGTAAGAATGGTTAAAGAAAAATTAGGGGTTAAAACAGTACTTGGAGTTTCAAATATATCTTTTGGACTTCCAAATAGAGAGTTGATAAATGAAACATTTTTATCGTTAGCTCTTGCAAACGGCTTGGACTTACCGATAATTAATCCTAATGCCAAGGGAATGACTAGAGTTATTGATTCTTACAATGTTTTATATAATTACGATAAAGGTGCTGAAAGTTATATCAATAATTATGCCAATTTAGAAGTATCAACAGAAGTTACTGCTAAAGGAACGGCAAAGAATATTTTAGGTGCCAATAGCGATGCAAATGCGGATCATGATTTAAAATATATTGTTATTAAAGGTTTAAAAGAGGAAGCTAAGCAAGCTACTATAGAGCTTTTAAAGAGCAAAAAAGAGCTTGAAATAGTTAATGAATATTTGATTCCAGCTTTAGACGAAGTAGGAAGTAAATATGAAAAAGGTGAATTATTTTTACCGCAGTTAATACAATCAGCCGAAACAGTAAAAAATGCATTCAGTATTTTAAAGGCAGAAATAGTCAAAAGTAATGCGAAGACTATCTCAAAAGGAAAAATTATAGTGGCGACAGTAAAAGGCGACATTCACGATATTGGAAAGAATATAGTAAAAGTCATTTTGGAGAACTATGGTTATGAAATGATAGATTTAGGAAAAGATGTTCCAATTAAAACTGTTGTAGAAGAAGCTAAAAACCATGAAGTTTCTTTAATTGGATTAAGTGCACTTATGACTACAACTCTTAAGAGTATGGAAGAAACAATAAAAGCACTAAGGGAAGATGGTTACCATGGAAAGATATTTGTTGGAGGGGCGGTACTTACCAAAGATGCGGCAGAAAGAATAGGAGCTGATTTCTATGCAAAAGATGCAAAAGAATCAGTTGAAATTGCGAGAAAAGTATTATTATAAAGTATAAATAAATGTAGTTAATTTAAATGAATATTAATATAAAGGAATTATATTCCAATATAATTTTGCTAATAAGCAATACTCATTTTAATGTTTTAATTTACTGGAGGTGTTAAAATATGAGGTTTGAGCTTTTAGAACGCGAAGAACTCAAAAGGTTTTGTGCAAAGTCTGTAATCAGAATGTATGATAATTTGCACAAAGGCAGTTGTAAATAAAATATTTATAATTCTATGTTGTTTATCATAGAATACAGGCTTTGTATCTTAAATTTTAAATATTAATTTAAGGAGCTGAGCTTTGTGAAATATAGAAAAGCTGAAATGATTTTACCAGATGATTTGGTTAAGGAAATTCAAAAATATATTCAAGGTGAATATATATACATTCCTACTCAAGCAGAAAAGAGAAAAAAGTGGGGCGAAAATTCAGGAAGCAGGGTGTATATAAGAAATAGAAATAATGAAATAAGAAATAAACATAGAGGTGGTTATAAAATTCAAGATTTAGCAGAAGAGTTTTTTCTTTCTTTAGAAAGTATAAGGAAAATTATATATTCAAATAATAAATAAGAGTATAGAAGAGTTATTACTATTTTAATTTAGTGATAGCTCTTTTCATGTAGAAAATAATATAGAAATGATTATTGCCTATTAATTCCACATAAGCAGTATTATAATAAATTGTAAGAGCTAAGATTAGGAGGTAAAGTTATGAATTGCAAAATAAAAGATATATGCATAAATTATGAAATAATAGGTGAAGGAAAACCAATTATTATGATACATGGATATTATCCAGATCACAGATTAATGACTGGGTGTATGGAGCCTCTATTTAAGGACGAAAGTAATTACAAAAGAATATATATTGATTTACCAGGTATGGGTAAGTCAGAAAGTGCTGATTGGATTTCAAATTCTGATATTATGCTTGATATAGTAATTGAATTTATTGAAAGGATTGTGCCTAATGAAAAGTTTTTATTAGTAGGGGAATCTTATGGAGGATATATTTCTAGAGGTGTAATTTATAAAATGCAGGATAGAATTGATGGTGTAGCATTAATTTGTCCACTTATAATACCAGAATATAAAGAAAGAAATGTACCTGAACATGTTGTTTTTGTAAAAGATCCAGAGTTATTATCAAGATTGACCTTAGAAGAAGCAGAAGATTTTGAGAACAATGTAGTTGTCCAGAATGAAAAAATATATAAAAGATATAAGGAAGAAATAATGTCTGGAGTAGAAATTGCAAACAGTGAATTTTTACAAAATATTATGGAAAATAGTGGCTATGGATTTTCATTTGATGTAGATAAGTTAAGTGAAATTTATGATAAACCTTCAGTGATTTTATTGGGAAGGCAAGATGATTGTGTAGGTTACAAAGATGCGTGGAAATTATTAGATAGTTTTCCTCGAGCAGCTTTTGCAGTATTAGATAAGGCCGGACATAATCTACAAATAGAACAAGAAGAGTTATTTAATTCACTAGTAAAAGAATGGCTTATCAGAGTTAAGGAAGTGTAATTATGTAAGTATTCTGGCTTTTTATTAAATATATAATTATTAATTATATATTTAAAGAATTTATGAATGATTTTGATTTTATGTTATAATAAGGAAGGGGGATCGACAAGATATAAAAGGAGGAGTTATGAAAAGAATAATTAACCATTTAGGTTTTTGCAATAATAGTATTAGAAGAATAAATACTTGGGAGCTTAAATTGGCTGCATTTATAGCTATATTTATTTCATTTCTTCTATCAGGAAATATACTTCAAGATCAAGGGTTATCGTTTGGATTTCCGTGTAGTTATTTAATCATATATCAAGAAAAAATTAATAATTTTAGACTATTTTATAATATGTTTTATGGAAATCATGGAATAAGTATCAATATGTTAAATTTCTTTGTTAATATAGTCATTGTTTATTATATAGTGATATTTATAGAAAGTATTATTAATAAATTTAAAGGCAATAGTGGTAATTAAATATCAAGTAATAAAAAACGCATAAAAGAGATTATATGCGTTTTTTATTATTTCATATTATTTTAATAATTTTATGTGAAAAGTTTCTTTTAATATATAGGATTAAATTATTATGTTATAATAACTAAATATATTTTATAAAAACCAATGGAGGGGCTTATGTTAATAAGAGAAATACAAGAAAAAGATAATAAGCAAGTTGAATCACTTATAAGAACTTGTTTAATAGAATTTGGAGCGAACAAACCTGGATGTGCTTGGTCTGACCCGAACTTAGGATGTTTTTATCAGGTTTATCAAAACGAGAAATCTAAGTACTGGGTTGTTGAAGAGAATGGTAAAATAGTAGCGGGGTGCGGGATTGGACCACTCGAAAAGACAGAAGATGTCTGTGAATTGCAAAAAATGTATTCATTAAAAGAGGTAAGAGGTATAGGGATTGCACAAGAATTATTGGATATCTCATTAGAGTTTGCTAAAAAGCATTATAAAGAGTGTTACCTTGAAACTTTTGATAATATGGTTGCTGCAAATAAATTTTATAAAAAGAATGGATTTGTTCAATTAGATAAACCAATAGTTGAAACAGAGCATTATGCTTGTGATGTTTGGTATATAAAGAACTTATAAAATTATTTACTTTAACAAAATAAAGGGCATGATACTTTTACGTCATGTCCTTTATTTTAACTATATATCGTAAATATAAGAAGCTATAATCTATAGTTCTATTACATCTAGATCATCAGGCATGTATATATTGCCATTGAATTCTTGTTTTCCTTCACTTATGTATAATTCTTTTCTGCTTTCTAGGTTCTTATCTTCTGTGTGATATAGTATGATATTTTTTACATTCAATTCTTTAGCATTTCTACAAGCATCTTTTGCAGTGGCATGATGCTTTTCATATGGTTTAAATATATCTTTTTGGGAATAAAGACAGAATGCTTCGTGAAGTAAATAATCTACATTTTCACAATAATCCTTTACTGTATTTCTATAGGGTTCATCCCCTAAAAATGTTAATGACTTACTATTTGCCAATATGGTTGTAAATCCATATTGAAGGTCTTTAGTACTATGTATATCAAAAAAAGTGATTTTTCTATTTAATATAGTAGTTGTATAGTTATCTTTGATTTTGTTGAATAATATTCTATCATCAAATAATTTTAAAAATTTTTTTTGAAGAACAAATGAGCAAATTGTTTTAATTGCTTCTATTGAAGTATCATGACAATAGATATTTAAATTTCCGATATATTTGCTGTTTAGTATACTTTGAGCGACAGCCCTGATTACCCAGACACTTCCCAAAATATGATCGTTATGGTTATGTGATATAAACATATTATGAATTTGATTAATTGATATATTTAATTTTTCTAAATTTGATAGAACAGTATTACCACCACCAGTGTCAATAAGAAAATGTTCATCGTCGTTTGATAGAGTAAAGCATGTATTATAACATTTTGTAACCATTGCAGAGCCTGTCCCTAGTATATATATTTTTTCCATTTGAGAACTCCTTGTATAAATATAAAAATTTTATAGATAATAAAATTAAGAATTTGTTAATTACTAATTTTAAATTAAGTATATTATAAAAGTTATATGAAATAAATTCAATGCAATAAAATTATTTCATAGCTAATTTGAATTTTATATGAAAGAATATGTATAAATTTTTAAAATGCATTTACTTACAGGTACGCTTAATATATACTAATGTATATACAGTTACAAAATAAGAGGAGGATGCGATACATATGAATAATAAAATAAAGCAAATGGTATATGCTGGATTATTAACAGCATTAGCAATTATAATTCCTATCCAATTTGGATTTTTAAAGATAATCATTCCACCATATTTTACGGCAACATTGGCAGCTCATGTGCCAATGATGTTATCCATGTTAATATCGCCATTTGTAGCGATAGTAGTTGGAATAGGTTCAACAATTGGTTTTTTAATAGCAGGGACACCTGCACCAGTAGTTGCAAGAGCAGCAACTCATATCGTAGTAGGATACGTTGGAGCTATGGTGATCATGAGAAATAAAAGCTATATTAAAGCTGTAGCAATATCAGCGCCTATGCATGGAATTTTAGAAGCTTTAGTTACGATACCTTTTATAGGGTTTGGGGCTGCCGCGTATCCAGCTTTAATAGTTACACTTGTTGGAGCAATGTTACATCATAGTGTAGATGGAATAATAGCATATGCAGTTGTTAATGCAGTTGCAAAAGCTAGGAAGAAAAATATTTACAATGTTTTTGGTGATTTTGGGACAAAGAATCAATATAGTTATACAAAATAAGATATAGAACAATAATTTATGGAAAGTTATAAGTTTTCTTTAAATTTAAATGCTCAATGCAATATACAAAAGATGCATTGGGCTTTTTTATCTTAATTAACCAGAAAAATTTAGAAAAAAATAAAATAATATAGACAAAAAGATGAAATATCATATAATAAGGTTAGAATATTTAAAAGCACAAATTTCAGGAATTTAATAATAAGCGAATAAATTACGCGGTTTATAATTATACAGATTTTGTGCTAATAATTAAATGAGGTGAACATTTTGGAAGAAAAAGAAGTAATGTCATTCAGGGATGAGAATGGAAACAAGGTTGATTTTGAAGCTATAGCAAAAGTTTATTTAGGGGAACAGGGATACTTATTATTATCACCAGTAGATGATAATAGTAATGATATGTTTGCTTTTAGAATAGATATAAATGAAGAAGGAAATGAAGAGTTAAACCTTGTTGAAGATGATAAGGAATTTGAAGAGATAAAAAAAGAATATAAAAAATTATTATACTAGATGTAAGAGGTGAAATTAATGAAAGGTTCAGAAATAATAAGTTATCTAGAAGATAATGGTTTGGAGGATGTAGAGGAAATAAAACAAAAGAAAAATTATGCTATAATAAAATTTTATTATGATTTTGATAAAGAGGAGATAAGCGCTGCAAAAACTTATTCGAATGAAGAAAGTGATTTTGAACCAGAAACTGATGAATGGTATAATGAATATTATATTCCATATCTAAGAGATATTGCAGTAGATAATGTTGAATCGATACTGGAAGAAATTATAGATGAATATGAAGTAGAAGCTAAATATAAGGAATTTGGAATGGAAAATGGAGATAGTGGATATTTTAAATTTATAGCAGTCTTTTCTGATGAGTTAACAGATACAGAAATGGAAGATGCTTTAAACGATTACGATGAGTAAAACTGCCATTAAAATACTATTGAAAATATTATAGCTTATGCTATAATAAAATCATAGATTTCCTGAGATGTGCGTAGAGCTTATGATATTCAACCTACATGATATTATCGGGATTTGCAGTTGATTCATAAATGTCAGGCTTCATTTAATCACGTGTTGTGACGGTAGAAGGCAGAAGTGAATTAAGCTTAACCCACCTGCGAGGCGCAGGATTTGAATATATGAGCAAACGGCATGTTGGGAACTATGATTGGATTCAACACCTCAGTAATGGGGTGTTTTTGTATGCTTAAAAAGGTACAGTTAAAAGCTAACTAAAGTAAAACTTTAGTTAGCTTTTAATTTTAATTTATTATTTTAAATTAAAACAAAACTATAATTTAAAATTTTGTTTCATGCAGATATTCTAATTAAGCAGCTAGCTCACTCATTGGTTTAGGACTATGTTTTTTCTTATATATATAGGCTAATTCTTTTTGATAGATGGCTATATGCTTATCCAAATTCTGAGAAAGAGTAATCATAAATTTATTCCTTGGTGAAAAAAACAATAACAATAAGTTAAGTAAGTTTTTTCTAAATAAGAGATTATATTTGAGTTTGTAAGATATCCATGTTTTCATAATTTCACCTTCTTTTTTCATATTTGGTTGCTGATATACATTTATTATAAACAATAAAGTAAAAAATGTAAAAAAAATTCATCTTACAAATATTGACAACAAGATTCAAAATCGAGTAATAAAGCGCTAAAAAGCGTACAATTCTAAATTTGTATTTACATAATAATACATATATGTATAATAATTACAAATAAAACGATCGACATAACTCTGCAGTGAATAAAAAATGGTGTCGAAAAAATTCATATTGATTATATTATTTTAAATGGTAAAATTATTGATATAGACATAGAAAGGATGAGGCATAATGGATATCGAAAATTCTAAAATTGAGGATGTTGTTAAGGAAATTAATTTATTATACAAAATAAGCAAAGAGAGAAAACTGACAAGGGATGAAAAAGAGTTACAAGAAAAACTTAGAAAAAGATATATAGATAATGTTAAAAGAAATTTTAGAGCCCAATTAGATGGGATAGAATTAAAAAACAGAAAAAAGGGGTAATGAAGAGTGGGTGTATCAGTTAAGAAGCTAATAGCTGATTTAAATCTAGAAGTGCTAGTTGAAGGAAAAGAAGACGTGGAGATTTCTGTAAATGATATAAATAGACCAGGACTACAACTTGCAGGCTTTTATAATTACTTTGCTCCAGAGAGAATACAGGTTATAGGTAAGGCAGAATGGAGCTTTCTAGATTATATGCAAATAGAACTTAGAAAAAAGAGAGTAAAGAAGTATTTTAGTTTTGATATAAACTGTTTAATCATAACTAGGGGATTAGAACCGCATCCAGAGTTTATAAGAGAAGCTCAAAAACATAATATATGGTTTGTTAGAAGTAATCTAGTAACTACACAATTTATAAGTAAAACTACAATATATTTAGCAGATAAACTTGCACCTGAAACAAGATTACATGGAGTTCTAGTGGATGTTTCTGGCATAGGTATATTAATTACAGGAGAAAGTGGAATAGGAAAAAGTGAAACAGCCTTAGAATTAATAAAAAGAGGACATAGACTCGTTACAGATGATGCTGTCGATATAAAGGATATAGATGGACAATTAATAGGAAGATCTCCTAAAATAACAGTAGGAATGTTAGAGGTTAGGGGACTTGGTATCATTGATGTTACAACATTATATGGATTAAGTTCAGTTGTTCAGGAGAAAGAAATAAGATTAGTTATGCATTTTGAACATTGGAAAGATGATAACGATTATGATAGATTGGGAATAGATAATGAATATGTAAATATATTAGGTATAAATGTAAAGAAATTAACTGTTCCTATTAGACCTGGAAGAAATATTGCAGTCATTATAGAAGCAGCAGCAGTTAATTATAGACATGCACTTATGTCTAAAGTTACACCAGTAGATGTAATAGAAAATAGAATGAATGAACTCAATGATTAAAGGGTATGTTAACAAAGGAGGAATTTTTTTATGAAAAGTGAGAAAAAGGAAATTAATAAAAATACATGGAACAAATATGACAGCAATAAAGTAGACGAGATATTTAAATTCTGTGAAGGATACAAGAGCTTTATGTCACAATGTAAAACTGAAAGAGAATGTGTTAATGAGGTAATAAAGTTAGCAAAAGCTCAGGGGTATAAAGATATAGAAGAAATTATTAGAAATAAAGAAACTTTAAAATCAGGAGATAAAGTTTATGCAAATAATAAGGGGAAAACAGTAGCTTTATTTATAATAGGAAATGAGCCGTTAGAAAATGGTCTGAAAATTTTAGGAGCTCATATTGATTCTCCAAGACTGGATGTAAAACAAAATCCTCTATATGAAGATAGTGAATTAGCATTATTAGATACACATTATTATGGCGGAATTAAAAAATATCAGTGGGTTACATTACCGTTAGCATTACATGGAGTTGTGGCTAAAAAGGATGGAACAGTTATAGATGTATGCATTGGAGAAGATGAAAACGATCCTGTTATTGGAGTTTCTGATCTTTTAGTACATTTAGCAGGAGCTCAGATGGAAAAGAGAGGAAATAAGGTGATTGAGGGTGAAGATCTTAATGTACTAGTTGGAAGTATGCCTTTAAAAGGAACAGAAAAAGAAGCTGTTAAGGCAAATATTCTAAAAATACTTAAAGAAAAATATGATTTTGAGGAAGAAGATTTTCTTTCAGCTGAATTAGAAGTTGTAACTGCAGGAAGAGCAAGAGACTATGGATTGGATAGAAGTATGGTTATGGCCTACGGGCAGGATGATAGAGTTTGTTCTTATACATCTCTCATGGCTATGTTTGGTATAAAGGAAACTGATAAGACTTGCTGTACTTTGTTAGTTGATAAAGAGGAAGTAGGCAGCTTTGGCGCTACTGGTATGCAATCAAGATTTTTTGAAAACATTGTTGCTGAAATTATAGATAAAGTAGAGGGATATACAGAGCTTAAACTTAGAAGATGCCTTACTAATTCAAAGATGTTATCATCAGATGTTAGTGCGGCTTTTGATCCTAATTATCCTTCATCAATGGAAAAGAAGAACGCAGCTTTTTTTGGAAGAGGAATGGTGTTCAACAAATATACTGGATCAAGAGGAAAATATGGCTGTAATGATGCAAGTGCTGAATATATGGCAGAACTTAGAAGTATAATGGAAAAACACGATGTTGCAATTCAAACAGCAGAACTTGGAAAAGTTGATGCTGGTGGCGGTGGAACTATAGCATATATATTAGCTCGATATAATATGGAAGTAATAGATTGTGGAGTTGCACTTCTTAACATGCATTCACCATGGGAAATTGCAAGTAAAGTGGATATATATGAAACTATGAAAGGTTATAAAGCATTTTTGATAGAGGCATAGAAATATAATTTAAGAAAAATTATATATAAAGCTCAAAAATTCCAATAAATATTATATTGGAATTTTTAAGCTTTTTTTCTTTAACTTATCACTTGTTATTTCATAAGTCCTGTGAAATAACAAGTGCGTGTGATTTTGGTAAACAACCACATAAATTTAAAATTTGATAACTATATATCAATGTGATAAATTCAAAGAAGAAAGAAATTTTGATAAATATTCATATGGCAATTCAACTGAACCAATATCACCATGACGAGTATCGTCTTTTAAATTACCATGGAAATCAGAACCGCAGGAAACTAATAAATTATTATCATTTGCTAGCTTTAAAAAGAATTCAGTTTCTTCCGGAGTGTTAAGATAATATATAGATTCAAGGCCGTCAAAATCCATGGATAAGAACTCGTGTATGCTAGAATTTACTATTAATTTAGGATGAGCTAAGAACACGTGGGCATTATATTTCTTTAGTAATTTTAAACCATCAATAGTAGAAAGCTTTAAAGTTGGAACATAGGCTTTACAGTTCTTCCCTATGAATTTATTGAAAATTTCATCATGAGTATAAGGGTAGCCGCAATTAATTATCTCTCTGGCAATATGAGGTCTAGCGATAGTATCTTTAGCATCTTTTAAAATTTTTTCGAAATTTATTTCTATATTAAATTCCTCTTTTAACTTATTAACCATTTTTTTTGCTCTAATAATTCTATGATTTTTTATATTATCAAGTTCTTTAATAAGCTCTTGATTTTTAAAGTTATCATCTTTAAAGAAACCTAAAATATGTACACTTTCATTGTTGTGCTGAGTTGATAATTCAATTCCAGGAATTAAGATAATATCATATTTATAACTTTCTTCAATAGCTTCATTTAAGCCAGCAACAGTATCATGATCGGTTATAGCTAAATATTTAACATTATTCTCGTAAGCTCTTTTAACTGCTTCAGAAGGAGATAATATTCCATCAGAAGAGGTAGTATGAACGTGAAAATCTACTTTAAGCATAAATTATCCTCCAATTATCAGAGATTTTTATAGTAATATAATCATATCATATAGAAAAATATAAGTATAGAGACGCACAACGACAATAATATTTTCAGCGCATTCAATGACAAATTTTAAAATAAAATGCTTTAAATCAGGATATAGGATATTATTTTATTTGGAAATTATAGAATTAGATGGAAAAAAGTGTTATAATAAAGTATATTTGTGATGTTAAACGGGATAGTTGGGATTTAACTCGCGTTTTATTACAATATAATAGAAAGTTTTTAATCTATAGAGGGAAATGATTTCATATATTGAAAATATAATTTTGAAGATTATCTTTCAATATAACATTGCAAAAACATAATGAGTTTAGGAGGAAGTGGAAATGAAGTCGGCTGGAATTGTGAGAAAAATTGATGAACTTGGAAGAGTTGTAATCCCAAAAGAAACAAGAGAATTACTTGTTATTGCGGAAGGTGATTCATTAGAAATTTTTAAGGATGAAAAAGAAATAATATTAAAGAAGTATTCACCAGGATGCACTTTTTGTGGGAATATGGCAAATCTTACTAAATTTAAAGGATTAGATATTTGTGGAGATTGTAAGAATGATTTAATTGCGTTAAAATTATGAGGATTTACGATTACTTTACAAAGGTATAGAATTATATAATGTATTACATAAACTCTTCCTTAAAGCTGCAAGGGAGAGTTTTTATGATATAATAGTAAGTTAATGTATTAAATTAAAAAAATTAAGTAAATTTAAGCATTTAATGTTGATAACTAATCAGAACATATATAATCAATAGAGTATAATAATTGAGGAGGTAGTGCATATGATTAATCCAATAGAACAAAAGTTATATGACATATTAAATTCACTAAAAATAAAATATATAAGATATGAACATGAAGCAATATATACCGTTAAAGAAGCAAATAAATTAGAAATTTCAATTCCAGGTGCTCATTGCAAAAATCTTTTTATAAGAAATAGAAAAGGTGACATTCACTATCTTGTACTTTTGGATGATAGTAAAAGGGCTGACTTGAAACTATTAGAAAAACAGATAGAAAGCACTAAACTGTCATTTGCATCGGAAGAAAGGTTACTTAAATATTTAGGTCTTAAGCCAGGAGCTGTTACTCCTTTTGGTTTGATAAATGATGTTAATAGTGAAGTTATTGTTTTAGTTGATAGGGATTTGATAGGTGCGAGTATTGTAAATTTTCATCCTAATATAAATACAGCCACTATTGGTGTTAGCTATAGTGACCTTGAGAAATTCATCAAGTGGCATAATAATAAATTATATTATGTAGATATAAATTAATAGTTGTTTATTTATCTGTATCTAAATATCAAATAAAAAACGAAGTAAACAGTAAGTTTAGGGGAAACTTACTGAATTTAACTAAGCAAAGGGGTATGAAGTTATGAAACAATTGAAAAAGAAAATTATATCAATTCTATCGTTATTTGCAATGTTAGCATGTATAAGTATTCCTTATACATCAGTGCATGCCGACACTTCTGGTACAGGAACTGCCACTGGAGCATATTCTGATTGGAAGAATAATGCTATTATTTATCCAGATGCAGGGCAACTTGTAGCAGCAGGTCCTATATATCTTAAATGGAATAAGATTGATGGTGCAGTAAAGTATTATGTATATATTGACGATCAACTTCAAGGTATAGTTGATTCATCTAACGATAATATTATTGAATATGAAGTTTATTCTACATCGGTTGCATCACACCAAGTGAAAATTGTAGCAGAGTTAAATGGAAGTATAAAAGTCACTGCGAATATTAGAACATTTTATATTTCTAAAAAAGGTATGGGGTCTGGAATGATAGATAAAGTTCAAGAATCTGGACTTTCTTGGTTTTATCACTGGTCAACAGCTCCATTAGCAGGAGCAAATCCTAAAATTCAATTTGTTCCAATGATATGGGGAAATTGGGGACATGATTGGTTGACTAATCCTGAAAATAAAAAGTATAAGACAGCATTAGCTTTTAACGAACCAGATCTTACGTCTCAATCAAATGTATCAGTAGATGCAGCTATTGCAGCATGGCCAGATTTTATGAATAGCGGTTTGAGAGTTGGAGCACCAGCAACAGCAGTAGCAGCACCATGGAGCAGCTGGTTTAGTTCATTTATGGACAAAACTAATTCAAATAATAATTTAAATGTTGATTTTATTCCAATTCATTGTTATCTTGATGGAACATATGCAGATACATTTCTACAGATGATTGATGATTGTTATGAAAAATATCATAAACCAATTTGGATTACTGAGTTTGGTATTGCAGAATGGAATCAGGGAAAATGGAATGGTAATGATCCAAATGCAGTTAACCAAGTGGCAGAATTTATGAAAAAAGTGCTTCCAGAATTGGATAAGAGAAGTTATGTTGAAAGATATGCATGGTTTCCATTTGATCCAACTGATACATATGGAGGTGCATCAGGATTATATAATGTAAATACAGGACAACTTAATTCGCTTGGACTACTATATAGAAGTTTAGGAAATCCAAATGGATATGTTTTACCAAATCTCGATGGAAGCATTGTTTCAGGAAGTATTCCTAAAGACGTTGTAGTTGATGATGGATTAGATAGTGGAGGTGAAACAACTACAACAGGGCCAGCAGTAGGAATAAATTTAGCCATTAATAAAAATGTTACAGTTTCTTCTACGGAAGGAGGAGCTTATGCAGGAGCAAATGCAGTGGATGGGGATGCAAATTCTAGATGGTCTTCCAGCTTCGAAGACAATCAATGGATTAATGTTGACTTAGGTTCAATAAAATCAGTAAGCAGGGTAACACTAAATTGGGAAGCTGCGTATGCTAAAGAATATAATATTGAAGTATCTACTGATGGATCAAATTGGACATCAGTAGATCAAACAGCAAACAGCGATGGTGGAAATGATGAGGCTAAATTTAATAGTATAGATGCAAGATATGTAAGAGTAAATTGTTTGCAAAGAGCAACTGCATATGGTGTATCTTTGTGGGAACTTGGAATTTACCAGTAATCATATGACAATTTTATAGGTGTTAAAAAATTATAGATCTAGGAGTATATTTGTCCTAGGTCTATAATTTATAGTTAAATTATATCTACTACATTAAAGCCTTCTGCTATAGCTTTTTCTATAAAATTTTCACCATCTATATGAATGCAGTAGACTTGCTTTCTGTATTCAGAAGGAATTTTTTCACTTAAAACTCTAAGTGATGTATGAACATTGCCCTCACAATCATTTAAACATGTATCATGATATATTAAATTTCCAGCTTTTAAGAAAGGAATAAAATCAAAATTGGCTTCATAAGTATCACCGCTGTAGAAAATGTCATTTCCAAAATCAAATTTTAACGTAAATGAATATGCATTAACATTTCTTGTATGCTTAGTTGATGAAGCACTGAAGGCTAAATTTAACGCATCAATTCTTTTAGTGTCTGTACCATGTAAAATAAAACTTTCATCTTCAATTGCTCCAGTAAGTTTTAAAAATTCTCCTATTTTCTCTTTTTCAGAAAAATAAATATTTACTCTTATCTTTGATTTCCAATAGCAGTAACCTACAAAACTACCCAAAGAACCTATATGATCGGAATGCATATGGGTGATTAAAACATGTACATTTTTTATTCCCTGCATAATATTTTTAGTTATGATTTTTTCAAAGATGGACTCGCCACAATCAATTAATAACAATGTATCAGACTTTATTAAAAAAGCAGCAGTATTTCCTTCTGTAACATTATATCCTGAGCCACGGCCTAAAAATTCTAATTTATTCATAAAACAATCTCCTTACTAAAAATATGATTAATAGATTAAATTAACAATATTGTAATGTTATGCGGTGAATAAAACAAGAGTAGCTTTAAACTATTAAATTCTAAATTATATGATAGAATGGATAAAGGAAGAATAAAAAATATACTATATAAGTAAATAGTGATATAATATGGATAATGGCTGAAATTTTTATTCATATAAGGGAAGATGGAAGTAATATGAAATTAAAATATTATGTAGTAACAATTATGCTTGTTGCAGCAGTTAGTTTGATTTCTTTAGCATCAGTAAATTTATATAATAAGGCTCAAAAGGACGACAAGGAAATTACTAAGTCATATAAAGCATATGTCCCTAATATAACAGGAAATGATAGTAATATACAAATTGCTACAATACCTAAAAGTGATGATTCGGCAAAAGAAGTTTCGCCTGATGCAGATGATAATTCCAAGGATAAGACAGCAAAAGATAAAGGACAACCAAAGGTATTACAGCCATTACCTGTACCAGATGTAAATTCAGGAGGAGAAGTGCTAGATTTGCCTAATCCTAGCAACAGTTCAAACGTAACAGTAGAACCACTTTGTTAATATGTTATATATGTTTTTTGATGTTAAATTGAAAGTTGCCATATTTTTTAAAAATAGTATGGTACCTTTCAATTTTATAAAAAGATTGTATGGATAAAAGTATTTATAATTAATGATGGGTGTAGTTTTTTAATTTAAATAGAAAATTAAGTATAAAAAATACGACTATATGTGTCGTACTAGATTGATTTAAAAATTAATTTAGTATGGCACATTTATTTTTTTGTAAATATATTATGAGAAATCATTTACAATAGAAATTTGTTGGTATATAATAAATTCATACCAATGAATTTAAAACATAATAACAAATTGCAATATATATGAAATGAGGGATTTAATATGGACGAATTAGAAATGGCAATTATGAATATTATAATCAATGCTGGAGATTGTAAAAATCATTCTTATATGGCTCTTAACAATGTAAACGAAGGAAAATATGATGAAGCTGATGCAGAATTACAATTAGCAAATGATGCATTGACAAAAGCTCATGATGGACAAACAATGTTTCTTCAAAAAGAAGCAGGTGGAGATAAAATAGAATTATCAGTTCTATTTGTACATGCCCAGGATCATTTAATGACAGCAATAACAGAAAAAAATTTAATAGAGCAGATAATTGAACTTAGAAAAGTTGTAAATACATTAATTGACAAAAACTAAAATTTCATCATAGAGGATCACTATGTATTTTAAGGAGGAAAATAGATTATGATAAAAATTAGGTTATTTTGCGCAGCAGGAATGTCAACAAGTCTTTTAGTTAGTAAAATGAAAGAAGCAGCAAAATCAAAAGGAGTAGAAGCAGATATAGAGGCTTTTCCAGAAAGTCAAATGGATAAAAATTTAGATGGTGTAGATGTTGCATTGCTTGGACCACAAGTTGCTTATACATTGCCAAAAGCAAAAAAAATATGTGAACCAAAAGGAGTTCCAATTGACGTAATACCAATGGTTGATTATGGAATGATGAATGGTGGAAAAGTATTAGATTTTGCACTAAAAGTAGCTGGAAAATAGAAAATTTGACATATAGTTAATTATACATAAGGAGGAATTTGAAATATGAAGTTTCCTAAAGACTTTTTCTTTGGAGCAGCGTCGGCAGCCTATCAAGTAGAAGGAGCCTGGAATATTGATGGGAAAGGCCTTTCTAATTGGGATGTATTTTCTAAAATTGAAGGAAAGACTTTTGAAGGAACCAATGGCGATGTAGCTGTAGATCATTATCATAGATATAAAGAAGATATAAAACTTATGGCTGAAATTGGACTAGAATCTTATAGATTCTCAATCTCTTGGGCAAGAATTATTCCAGATGGGTATGGAGAAGTAAATCAAAAAGGATTAGATTTCTATAATAATATTATAGATGAATGTTTAAAATATGGAATTGTACCTTTTGTTACATTATATCATTGGGACATGCCTCAAAAATTAGAAGAACAAGGAGGCTGGATTAACAAGAAAACTGCAGATGCTTTTGTTGAATATGCCAATATATGTTTTAAAGCTTTTGGCGATAGGGTAAAACATTGGATTACATTTAATGAAACTGTTGTGTTTACAGCACATGGTTACTTGAAAGGTACACATCCACCTGGTATTAAAGATGATCCTAAAAAGTATTTTCAGGCAATTCATAATGTATTTGTTGCTCATGCGGCATCTGTTGTAGCT
>JAEZKY010000153.1 GCA_023435985.1 Bacillota bacterium
AATCTGGTCAGAAGAGATAGATTCTCTATATGATAATGAAATAAATTATGTAGAGATTAATAATTCAAAAATAGATGACTTAAAAGAAAGTTATGAAGTAAAAGATTATTGTGATTTAATTCATGTAGAAACTGCAAAAGTTCTCGGCGTATATAAGAATGATTTTTATGTTGGTATGCCTGCATTAACGGTTAATGATTACGGAGGGGGAAAAACATATTATATAGCAGCAAGGGCAGGAGCAGATTTTAATAATGATTTTTATTCAAAGTTAATCAAAGATTTAAATATTAAGAGTGTTATTGATGGAAAATTGCCTAAAGGTGTTACAGCTCAAATGAGGCATAATAAAGATGATAGATATATATTTATTATGAACTTTGATGAAGAAGAGAAAAAAATATCATTAGGAAAAGAAGAATATATAGATATGGTTTTAGAAGAAGATGTAAGTGGTGAAGTTAAATTAAATAAATATGAATTTAAAATATTGAAACAACAAATTTAATTTTAGAAATTATAAAATAGTCTATGTATCTTATATATCTGTCAAGTTACATAGGCTTTTTTATAATTATATTTTTTGGCAGCTTTCTCTTATTTTAAATTCAGTTGGTATAATGACTTTTTTATTGTAATCTCTGCTACAGTTAAGGTTTTCAAGTAATAAATCGACAGCGGCACTTCCTAAGTATTCACATGGAATTCGCACAGTTGTTAGGGCTGGAATCATATATTGTGCACTTGGTTGATCGTTAAAACCAACGATACTTACATCATCAGGCACGAATAAATTAGATTCGGAAATTGCTTTATATGCACCAATAGCCATTGTATCATTACTGATAAAAAATGCTGTTGGTCTGTTTTTTGTCTTTAATGCTTTTAACATGAGATTGTATCCAGCTTTAAAAGTAAATTTATCTGCGCTATATATGTAATTTTGATTGAAAATACCTTTTTCTATCATGAATTCTTTATATTTAATTGAGCGTTCATCAGTATATGAATTTTTTAACGTAGGATTTTCAAGATCTTTACCTCCAATAAACCCAATTTTTCTATGGCCAAGGTCATAAAGATATCGTAATATTTCTGTTGTTGCTTTGCCAACATCAGCCATTACAGAATCAAATTTATTTTCATCTGGAGAAAAATCTACGAAAACAATATTGTCGTTAGCACTAAATAAGTTATCTATAGTAGTAGAATTAAATTTACCAATTGCGATTATTCCATTGACTTTGCTAATGTCATCGAGACTGCTATTTTCTGTTAATTTAATTAAATTGAGGTTATTTTCATAACATTTTTTTTCAGCAGCCAGCCTTATTGACAAATAGTATGGATCTTCTAACTCTTCTTCATAATTGTACCAGTAAATAATACCTATATCTTTATAAGTTTTACTTTTAATTCTTTTTGATTTCAATGGAACATATTCAAGTTCATCTGCGATTTTTAATATTTTTTCTCTTGTAGCATTGCTAACATTTAATGTTTCATCAAAATTTAAAACTCGGGAAACTGTTGACATAGAAACATCTGCAAGAGATGCAATTTCCTTTATAGTAGCCAATAAAATTCCTCCCTATTGTGTTTTAGTTAATTTAAGCAACTAACAATAATAGTATAGCTGAGTATTTATTCTTCATCAATATTTTATTAATGTATGTTTATAGATGAAAATACTAAAAAATTGTTTAATGTACTTTCAATTATAAAGTACATTACAATTTATATATTAAAATTATAGATATTGTGGTTTAATTAATATAAAAAGTATACAAACTAAGAATAGACTTATAGATAAAAGTTGTAAGAAAGAGGAACAATATGAAGGGTATAGGAGTTTTTGATATTATAGGGCCTATTATGATAGGTCCATCAAGTTCGCATACAGCAGGTGCAGCAAGACTTGGAAAAGTTGCGAGGAGTATAGCTGATGGAGAGATAGCAGAAGTGACTTTCCTACTACATGGATCTTTTGCTCAAACTTATAAAGGACATGGAACTGATAGGGCATTAGTTGCAGGCATATTAGGCATGGAACCAAGTGATGAAAGACTTAGAAATTCAATGGAGCTTGCAAAAGAAAAAGGAATTGAGTTTTTGTTTAAAGAAGCTGATTTGGGGGATGTTCATCCTAACACAGTAAAATTTATTATGAGGACAAAAGATGGTAGACATTGTGAAGTTATGGGATCATCTATTGGTGGAGGAAGTATTCAAATTATAGAGGTAAATGGTAATGAAGTTGATTTCTCTGGAATGTATGAAACTTTAATAATAGATCATAAAGATGTTCCAGGAGTTATTAGCAGTGTTACGAGTATTCTTTATAGTGAAAATATAAATGTAGCATTTATGAGAGTTTTTAGGAATCACAAAGGTAAAGAAGCTACAATGATTTTTGAAATGGATAATAAGGTAAACAATGAATTAATGCAAAAAATTAAAAATATAGAACTGGTTTATAATGCAATTTCAATAAGTCCAGCTAGGAACAGTTAAGAGTTATGAATTAAGGACTATAAGTTGGGGACGAAATCTTCGGCTGGACTTCTTAAAAATATTATTCTAGTAATACAAATGAAATACGGAAAAGATGAAAAATTCAGAATTAAGGAAGGCGGAATAGTTATTTTATGATAGCAAGAACAGGATTAGAGCTTTTAGAAGTGTGTGTGAAAAATAATATTTCACTAAGTGAGTATGCAATAATGTGTGAGATGGAAGAACAAAATTTAACTAGAGAAGAAGTAATGAATAAAATGAGGCAAAATTTAAAGGTTATGTTGTCAGCAGCTAACGAAGGAATGGAAAAAGAAGTTTATTCAGTTAGTGGATTAATAGGCGGAGACGGACATAAATTATATAATTATGCAAAGAGTGGGAAAACTCTTACTGGAACTGCAACAACAATGGCAATGGCAATGGCAATTTCGTCGTCAGAAGTCAATGCTTCCATGGGGAAAATAGTAGCTTGTCCAACAGCTGGCTCATGTGGAATTTTACCAGCTGTAATTTTATCAGCAGGTAGAGAATTAAATTTAGATGAAGAAGAAATGCTGAAAGGATTATTTGCAGCAGCAGCAGTAGGAACCATTATAGGATTAAATGCAACATTATCTGGTGCAGAAGGTGGATGTCAGGCAGAGTGCGGCTCAGCGTCTGCAATGGGGGCAGCTGCCGTTGTTGAAATGATGGGTGGAACTCCTAAAATGAGCTTTGATGCAGCAGCTATAATAATCAAAAATGTTTTAGGGCTTGTATGTGATCCCGTAGCAGGACTTGTTGAAATACCTTGCGCCAAAAGAAATGCACAAGGTGCTATAACCGCACTTTGCACAGCAGATATGGTAATGGCTGGGGTAGCCTCAAAAATTCCTTTTGATGATACAGTAAGTGCAATGTACAAAGTAGGTAAATGCTTACCTCCAGCACTTAGAGAAACAGCTCTTGGCGGAGTAGCAACAACAAAAGAAGGACTAAGGCTTAAGGAGCAAGTTTTTGGAAAGCAATAAAAATTATAAGCTAAGATTCAAAATGTGTAATTATAAAATGTAGAGCCTGAATCGTAATTTACTAACTGTGAATTGTTATATGTTTTTAATGAAGGGAAGGAATATTATGAATCCATTAACAAGAGGACAAATTACTATTTTAGTAGTGGATGACGAAAAAAGTATAGTTGATTTTATTAAAATGGGTTTAGAAGCAGAGGGGTATGAAGTATACTCGGCATTTAATGGAAATGAAGCAATTGAATTAGCTCAAAAAATCAATCCACATATAGTTATACTAGATATTATGCTGCCAGGAATGGATGGATATGAAGTATGTTCAAGACTAAAGAAATCAGTAAAAACCTCAGTAATTATGCTAACAGCAAGAGATGATGTTGATGATAAAGTAAGAGGCCTTGATATTGGAGCAGATGATTACATGGCAAAACCTTTTAGCTTTAAAGAACTTTTAGCACGTATTAATGCAAGGATTAGAAATAGTTTCCCGGAACTAAGTGATGTTGTACATATAGGAAATTTTTCAATAGATGATGGTGCACATGAGATAACTTATTGTGGAAAAGTCTTGGATTTACCTCCAACACAATATAATTTATTGAGATTTCTACTAATAAATAATGGAATGGCACTTAGCAAATCTTTAATACTTGAAAAAGTTTGGGGATATGATTTTAATGGAGAGGAAAACATTGTAGAGGTATATATAAGATATTTACGTGATAAGATTGAAGATAAAGATCATAGTATTATTAAAACTGTTCGTGGAGTTGGTTATAAAGTGGTGATACAATGATGAATTTAAAAAGCAAATTAAAAATAAAGAGCTTGAAATGGCAATTGTTGTTTCGGTTCTTTGTAATATTAATAGTTCTATTAATTTCAATGGGAATTTTCCAATACATAGATATGGAACACTACTTGTATGAAACTAAGAGACAAGTGTTGCAGCAAAGATTTCATAGTCTGGATTTTATAGATATGGTTTCTAAAGAAGATGTTGATGCTATGGAAGAAAAAGATGCTATGCAGCTTTTAAATAATTTAGCAAGTAAAAATATGAGAACTGCATTAATTAATAAAAATGGAGAAGTGCTATTTAATAATAACGATGGATTAATACCAAAAGATGATAATGATGGGGATGATGATTCTAAGGACATAGAAGAAAAGAAAAAACCAGAGGTGCAAGTCCCAATATTATCAAAAGATCAATATATAGATATTTGTAATCAGTCAGGAAATTTAGAACATGTATATAAAATTGTAGAGGATAAAAATAATAATTGTCAAATGATTGCATGGATAAAGGTTGGAAATTTATCTTCTCCATCTGGGTTAATACAGATAAGTACACCTATAAATGATATTAATGAAATTTTGACTAGGCAGTTTTATACTCATGCAGGTCTTTCAATTTTAATTCTAATAATAGGTTTAGTACTTGGAACCACAATTTTCAAACGAACATTAAGACCTTTATACAGGATAACAGATACTGTTCAAGAAATAGGTGTAACAGATTTAGATAAAAGGCTTAAAGAAGAAAATGGACAATTAGAAATAGATAAATTAGCGGAATCTTTTAATATTATGCTTGCAAGAATACAAGAATCCTTTGAGAAAGAGCAAAGTATTAAAGAAAAAATGAGAAGATTTGTGTCAGATGCTTCACATGAATTAAGGACACCATTAACTTCTATCCATGGATTTGTAGAGGTGTTATTAAGGGGCGCAGCTAAAAATGAAGATCAATTAGATTTAGCATTAAACAGTATATTGATGGAAAGTGAGAGACTTACAAAGCTGGTTAATGATCTTTTGATATTAACTAGATTAGATCAAAAACCCGTTGTAGAAACGAAAATAGAAGATGTTAATGAATTAATACAAGAAATTCATCCACAACTTCAAATACTTTGCAAAAACAGAGCATTAAAACTTGAATTAAAAGATAATATATATGCAATTATAAATAGAGATCAAATAAAACAGGTCGTATTTAATTTAACTCAAAATGCTGTACTTCATACAGAGAAAGACAATGGAATTATAACTATATCTACAAATACGAAAAAATTAGATAATAACGAGTTTTCGGTTTTAAAAGTAACAGATAATGGAGCTGGAATATCAGAAAAAGATATTGCTAAAATATATGATAGATTTTTTAGAAGTGAAACTCATAGATCAAGAGAGCATGGAGGATATGGGCTGGGACTTTCTATAGTAAAAGCTATCATAGACAGCAATGATGGAAAAATTCAAGTGGAAAGTGAAGTAAATGTTGGAACAACTTTTACTGTATATTTAAAAATGCATAACAGTTAGCATGATATTATATAATCAATAAAATGCTGCAAATAAAGCCATGTACAAATGGAAAATACCATATGTGCATGGTTTTACTTTTTTCTAAGCAAATTCTCAGCTTATACTAAGGGTATGTTAAGAGTATCCTGCTATAATTTAGGAAATTAAGAGAACAGTATATGTTTAGGCAGGTGATTATTATAGATACTATGAGTATTTTCTTATTAATAACTACAACAATAATTTTTATTTTAGTTTACATATTTTTTACTAAAAAGCATAAAAGGCATGAAGTTATAAAAAGCAGCTATGTGCTTGGAACATTAGTTAATTTAAGAGCATATGGAAGTAAAGCTGAAAAGGCAATAGATGAAGCAATTGAAAAGTTGAATAATATTGATGACAAAATGTCAGCATTTAAAGAAAATAGCGACATATCAAAGATAAACTTTAAGGCAGGAATAAGTTATGAGGCTGTAAGTGATGAAACTTATTTTGTGGTAAAAAAAGCTATTGAATATAGCTCGATTCTTGAAGGAACTTTTGATCCAACTATAAGGCCACTGGTGAAACTTTGGAGCATAGGAACAAAGGAAGAGAAAGTTCCAGAGGAAACTGAAATAATGAAAAAAAAGAAGCTTGTTAATTATAAGGATATAATTTTGGAGAAGAATAGTAAGTCAATAATGCTAAAACAAAAGGAGCAAGCTTTAGATGTTGGAGGTATAGCAAAGGGATTTGCAGCTGACGAAGTTCAGAAGGTCTTTTTAAAACATAATATTAAAAGTGCATTAATTGATTTAGGTGGAAATATTTTTGCGCTTGGAAGCAAGAATAATAACATTCCTTGGAGGATTGGAATTCAAAATCCGTTTGAACCTAGAGGAGAATTCTTAGGAATATTGAGCATTAGAAACAAATCGGTTGTTACATCTGGGAATTATGAAAGATATTTCATGATGGAGGGGAAGAGGTTTCATCATATAATTGATCCCCAAACTGGATATCCATCAGAGAGCAAAATTATAAGTGCAACTATCATATCAGATAATTCTATCGATGGTGATGGATTATCAACAGGTATCTATATTCTTGGTGTAAATAAGGCTTTAAGTATTATAGAGGCAATTAAAGGAATAGAGGCAATACTCGTTACAGAAGATAAAAAAGTCTATATGACATCTAAAATTGGAAGTATTTTTGAATTAACAAATGATGAATTTATAATTGGTGAGAAAACATAAACAATCAATAGTTGATAAGGTAAATAATTTAGTTATTAATTGCAGAAAGATATTTAGATTAAGAAGGAGAAAATAATATGGCTAAAAAAATAAAAAAGTCACAGGTTTTAAGGCATGCTATACAAATAATTATGTTTTTTATAATGCCTGGACTTTATTCCATGACATTTAGTGAAGTAAAAACAGTCTACAAAATGATTATAGAAGGTAATTTTAATTTCATTCAAGCATTTCCAAGCTTAATAGAATTTACAGCTGTGATGTTTATAACAATACTAATGGGAAGATGGTTTTGCGGATGGGTATGTATTTTTGGAGCATATAATGATTTTGTATATGCTATATCTAAAAAAATATTTAAAGGAAAATTTAGAATAAATGAAGAAGTTGATTCAATATTAAAATATACAAAGTATGTAGTATTACTATTTATAATAATTATTTCATGGACATTAGGAAGTGATATTTTACAAAGTACAAGTCCTTGGGATGTGTTTGGACAAATGTCTGACGTATCTGGTATATTTAATAATTTACTTATAGGCTTAGTACTTTTGATTTTAATTACAATAGGAGCAGCGTTTATTGAAAGATTTTTCTGTAGATATTTGTGTCCATTAGGTGCTATATTTTCTATAATTTCTAAAATTGGAATAGTAAAAATTAATAAACCTAAAACTGATTGCGGAAAGTGCAGAGCTTGTACTATGAATTGTTCTATGGGATTAAAGCTTTATAAAGTGGATGGTACTAAAGGTGGTGACTGTATCAATTGCTTAAAGTGTACAGAAATATGCCCTAGAGGAAATGCAAATATAAATATTCTTGGACAAGATGTAAATAAAAATTTAGCAGGGTCTGTAGCATTAGCAGCAATGATTGGAACATATGGATTAAGTAATTTTAGTGCAGATGCTTTAACAAAGGCAGGTGTAATATCAAGTGGAACTTCAAATGAGGTTTCTCAAGGTTCTGTTTCCAATAGTTCTGTACAATATAAAGATGGAACTTACACAGGAAACGGACAAGGATTTAGAGGAGGGACAACTAAAATTTCTGTAACAATAGTAGGCGGAAAAATAACAGATATAACAACATTATCTGATAAAGATACTCCTAATTATTATAATAGAGCCTTTGGAAATATATCTAAAGGAATAATTTCAAAACAGACAGCTCAAGTTGATACAGTTTCTGGTGCTACTTATAGTTCAAAAGGAATCATGAGTGCTGTAGCTGATGCTTTAAGTCAGGCAAAATAATATATTTAGACACAATTATATTAATTATTAATATAATAATCTCAGGATTATTATAATATTAATAGGAGTATGAAATAAAATGCCATCTAAAAGCAGAACTAACATAGGCAGAAAACCTGCCGTAATAACAGCAGAACGTGTTAAGAAAAAGAAGGAAACAATTTTAATTGAGGTTGCTAAAGATCAAGTGATAGGAGAATTTATTAACGGATTTGAGGTAATAAAACCTGTTAAAAGATATGGAAAATACTATGTATTAGTAAAGAACAATTAGATCAGTTAAGAGTGATAAGTGACAAAGTTAAGAATAAAGCTCACAGAGAAAGTTATGTTAACCCAATATAAAACTTAAATAATTATTTTCTAGATTCTCACTTTTAGGAGTATAATTTATAACTTTTAATTTATAACTAAATATTGCTTGTTGTTTATAATTTATCACTAAAAATATTGCTTGACGTTTTAAGGTTAATGGTATAATGTTTAAATTATAAAAGATAATTTTATAATTGAATAACTAGGGGAGCTAATATTTTAGCTGAGATTGGAAAGATTGATTTCCTAGACTCTTATAACCTGATTTGGTTAGTACCAACGTAGGGAAGTATATTAATATTTTTGTGTGCATATGATTGTTAATGTATCCCTTTGGGATACATTTTTTTTTGCTTAAAATATTTAACTTCTTCAAAGTTAATCAATTAAAAAATCTTAAAAAAATAATCTATTTTATTTTTTAGGAGGTCATTAAAATGAAGGAAAAAAGTAAAGCACAGAAAATCGCATTAAGTGGAGTGCTAATTGGGATTTCTGTGATATTTGGAACATTTTCCATACCAATTGGAGCGGCTAAGATATCTCCAGTGCAGCACTTTGTAAATGTAGTTGGTGCAATAACTCTGGGGCCGGTATATGCTCTTGCAAATGCATTTATTACATCACTTATAAGAAATATTATGGGAACAGGAAGTTTATTGGCGTTTCCAGGAAGCATGGTGGGTGCGTTTCTTGCCGGTATTCTTTATAAGAAATTTAGAAAAACAAGTATAGCTGTAATTGGAGAAATAATTGGTACAGGAATATTAGGAGCATTATTAGCTTATCCGGTGACAGAAATTATTTTAGGAAAAGATGTTGCAGTATTTGTTTATGTAATACCATTTATATCAAGCTGCACGGTTGGAGCAATAATAGCATATTTCTTTGTAAATATTCCTGTTATAAAGAAAATGTTACTAGAGAATGAGTCACCAATAGATGAAAAACATAGTACTAATCAAATTTAAATGAAAGGATGATTTTATGTTTAGAGCATTAACTATTGCAGGATCAGATACTTGTGGAGGAGCGGGAATTCAAGCGGATTTAAAATCTTTTTCTGCAAATGGAGTTTATGGAATGAGCGTTATCACGGCTGTAACAGCTCAAAATACCATGGGGGTTTTTGGAATTCAAGATATAAATCCAGAAATGATAGAATCACAAATAGATGTTATTTTTGATGATATTAGGGTTGATGCAATAAAAATAGGGATGGTTTCTAAAATTGAATCAATAAAAGCTATAGCTAAAGCTTTAAAAAAGGTTGAAAAACTACCAGTAATAGTTTTAGATCCTGTTATGATTTCAAAAAGCGGTTTTAATTTATTATCAAAAGATGCTAAGGATACATTAGTTAAGGAATTATTTCCTTTAGCAACGCTAATTACGCCTAATCTACCTGAAGCTGAAGAAATTTTAGGTATAGAAATAAGCAATTTAGAAGAAATGAAGGAAGCAGCTTTAAAGCTTAAGGAACTTGGACCAAAGGCTGTTTTAGTTAAAGGCGGACATTTAGAAGAGGATGCAACAGACTTACTATTTGATGGAAAGAACTTTATGTTTTTACCGCAGGAAAGAATAAATACAAAGCATACTCATGGAACTGGCTGCACTTTATCATCTGCTATTGCAGCAAATTTAGCAAAGAATATGAGTATTGAGGAAGCTGTTAAAGAAGGAAAGAGATATATAACAGTTGCAATTGAGCATGGTTTTGAGCTTGGTAAAGGTGTAGGACCTACTAATCATTTTTATGAACTCTACAAAAAAGCAAATATTTAAATTAGCTAAGGGCTAAAAGTTAAGAATTAAGAGTTAACTAACAATAAGATAGGATCTTTACAGAATTCTAAAAAAATAGTGGTTTGAAAGTTATGTACTAGAATTAAAAAATTGTAAGTTTTAAATTTTGTTATATAAAAAATGTGATAAAGGAGAGAAAATAAAATGAATTATAAAACTCAAATGGAAGCAGCAAGAAAAGGTATAGTTACTAAAGAAATGAAGGTAGTAGCTGAGAAAGAAAAAATTTCAGAAGAAAAATTAATGAAGCTTATAGCAGAGGGGAAAATAGTTATTCCAGCAAATATTAATCATAAATCACTTAGCCCAGAAGGAATCGGTGATGGACTAAGAACAAAAATAAATGTTAACTTAGGCATATCTGGAGACTCAGTGGATTATTGCAGAGAAATGGAAAAAGTAAAAATGGCAATAGATTTTGGTGCTGAAGCTATAATGGATTTAAGTAATTATGGAAAGACACAAGAATTTAGAGAAAAACTTATTGAATATTCTCCTGCTATGATAGGAACAGTTCCAATGTATGATGCAATTGGATATCTTGAAAAGGATCTTTTAAACATAAAAGCAGAGGATTTTCTTGAAGTAGTTAGAGCACATGCGAAAGCCGGAGTTGACTTTGTTACTATTCATGCAGGTATAAATAAGAGAACAGTTTCAATATTTAAAGAAGACAAGAGAAAGATGAACATAGTATCTCGTGGAGGATCTTTATTATTTGCCTGGATGGAGATGACAGGAAATGAAAATCCATTTTATGAGCATTATGATGAATTGCTTGAAATTCTTAGAGAGTATGATGTTACAATAAGCCTTGGAGATGCTATGAGACCAGGCTGCCTTGATGATTCAACTGATGCAGGACAAGTTACAGAACTTATAGAATTGGGATTATTAACAAAAAGAGCTTGGGAAAAAGATGTTCAAGTTATGATTGAAGGACCTGGACACATGGCTATAAATGAAATAGCAGCAAATATGCAGATTGAAAAGAGATTATGTCATGGAGCACCATTCTATGTACTTGGACCACTTGTTACTGATATTGCCCCAGGATATGACCATATTACATCAGCAATTGGTGGAGCTATTGCAGCAACTAATGGAGCAAACTTCTTGTGTTATGTAACACCTGCTGAACATTTAAGACTTCCAGATTTATCAGATGTTAAGGAAGGAATCATCGCTTCAAAGATTGCAGCTCATGCAGCAGATATAGCTAATGGACTTCCAGGAGCAAGAGATAGAGATAATGCAATGGCAGATGCTCGTCAAAAATTAGATTGGGAAGAGATGTTCAAGGTTGCTATAGATGGAAAGAAAGCAAGAGAATATTTTGAAAGCATACCACCAGAAGACAAACATAGCTGCTCAATGTGTGGAAAAATGTGTGCGGTAAGAACAACTAATAAAATTCTAAATGGTGAAAAAGTGGAACTTTTTGATCAAAAATAAATTTAAAGTATATAATCAAGGCATATTTGAACTTGATATTTTCATTCCTGTGTCTTATATGATGGAAAAAAGGATTGATTAAAGGAGGGAGGTTGGTAAGAATTTTGATATTACTATTATTAAGGATAAATTCTTACTGAAGTTTTATGGAGAATAAATTAGTTTTAGAGATTGGAAAGTTATTAGATGAGGTTAGAAATAAGAAACCTCTTGTGCATAACATAACTAATTATGTGACAGTAAATGATTGTGCTAATATTTTGCTTGCATTAGGCGCATCACCAATTATGGCAGATGATATTAAAGAAGCAGCAGATATTACTAAAATTTCATCTGCACTTGTAATAAATATCGGTACATTAAACGAAAGAACTATTGAATCAATGATCGCATCAGGAAAAAAGGCAAATGAATTAAACATACCAGTTGTTTTTGATCCAGTAGGTGCAGGGGCATCAGAATTTAGAAATGCTACAACTAAGAGAATAATAGATGAAGTTAAAATAAGTATTTTACGTGGAAATATGTCTGAAATCAAATTTATAGCAGGTTTGCAAGCCACTACAAAAGGTGTTGATGCTTCAGAAGCTGATACTAAAGGTGGAAGTGATGAAGGTATTAATGTAGCTAAAAATTTAGCTAATAGACTTAATTGTACTGTAGCTATTACGGGTGCAATAGACATTATATCTGATGGAGAAAGAGTAGTTATACTTGAAAATGGAACAAAAATGTTATCAAATGTAACAGGAACTGGATGCATGACAAGTGCATTAGTTGGAGCATATTGTGGCGCAGGTTCAGATTATTTAATTGCAGCTGTTTCAGGAATTATTTCAATGGGAATTGCAGGAGAAATTGCATTTGAGAAGGCAGGGAATATTGGAACAGGTAGCTTCCATATTGCTATTATAGATGAAATAAGTAATTTAAATACTGAAATAATTAAAAAAATGGCTAAAATTAAAGAATAATAAGATATTTTTTGAGTGTGTTTTAAGCGTATATCTAGTAAAATTAGATATACGCTTAAATTAAATAGAAAAATATTTATAGAGAAAGGAAGCAGATTTATATATGAAACCTAAAATAGATTATAGTATTTATCTTATAACAGATAGGGATTTAATGAGTACAGAAACTTTAGAAGAAGCTGTAGAGCAAGCTATCATTGGAGGATGTACATTAATTCAATTAAGAGAAAAAGATTGTTCATCTCTTGATTTTTATAGTACTGCTGTGAAAGTTAAAGAAATTACTGATAAATACAATGTTCCACTTATAGTAAATGATAGATTAGATATTGCACTAGCAGTAGATGCAGCAGGGGTACATGTAGGGCAAAGTGATATGCCGGCAGCAATTGTAAGAAAGATAATTGGGGAAGATAAAATTATTGGGGTGTCAACAGGTTCACTAGAACAAGCTCTTAAAGCACAAAAAGATGGTGCTGATTATTTAGGTGTTGGTGCAATGTATGCAACGGGAACTAAAAAGGATGCAAATCCAACTAGTATGGAAGAGCTAAAGAAAATAAGAGAAAATGTATCTATCCCTATAGTAGTAATTGGTGGAATAAATAAAGTCACAGCCAGAGATTTTAAAGGAATTGGAATTGATGGACTTGCAATAGTTTCTGCTATTATTGCGCAAAAGGATATTGCAGAAGCTGCAAGAGAAATAAAAGAAATATTTAAACAAATTTAGGATGTAAAATTAATAGATAAGTGGAACTTCTATAAGTAAATTTATTTTCATGCACAAGAACTCTAATCATTTCTTATAAAAAGATGTATAATATTTTTATGTGTAGAAAACATACTAGGAGGGATTTTAGATGAAGATATTAGAATTAAAAAAGGATTTATACTGGACAGGTGTTTTGGATCCTAATTTAAAAGTATTTGATATTGTCATGGAGACAGAATTTGGAACTTCTTATAACTCGTATTTACTTAAAACAAATGAAAGCGTGGTTTTATTTGAAACAGCAAAGGCTAAATTTTTCGATGAATATTTGGAAGCATTGAATAAACTAGTTGATATTAAAGACATTGAATATATTGTTGTGAATCATACAGAACCAGATCATGCAGGCAGTGTAGAAAAACTTGTTGAGATGAATCCAAATATTAAAGTTATAGGAACTCAGGTTGCTATAGGTTTTCTAAAAAATATTGTAAACCATGAATTTAACAGTATAATTGTAAAGGAAAATGAAACTTTAAAATTAGGTGATAAAACGCTTCGTTTTATGATGCTTCCTAATTTACATTGGCCTGATACAATGTATACATATATTGAAGAAGATAAAACATTAGTTACTTGTGATTCCTTTGGTGCTCATTATAGCTTTGATGAAATTTTATTAAGTAAGGTTACAGATAATGAGGGATACTTAAGAGCTCTTAAATATTATTTTGACTGCATAATTGGACCTTTTAAAAATCCGTTTATGTCAAAAGCATTAGAGAGAATTAAAGATTTAGAAATTGACATGATATGCACAGGGCATGGACCAGTACTGGACTCTCGAATAGATGAGATTATGGAATATTACAAGAAATGGTGTAATGTTGTTAATCCAAATCCTAAGAAGACAGTAATTATACCATATGTAAGTGCTTATGGATATACAAAGGAATTAGCTTATGAAATTACTAAAGGAATTCAAGAAAGTGGAGATATTGATGTGAGGCTTTATGATATGGTAGAGGCAGATCAAGCTAAGGTACTTGAGGAACTTGAATTTGCTGATGGTATTTTATTTGGAACTCCTACAATAGTAGGTGAGGCATTAAAACCTATTTGGGATTTAACAACATCAATTTTTGCAAGAACTCATTGCAATAAGTTTGCCGGCGCCTTTGGAAGCTATGGATGGAGTGGGGAAGGAGTTCCACATATCATAGAAAGATTAAAGCAGCTTAGAATGAAAGTTGTTGATGATGGACTCCGTATAAAATTTAAACCAAGTGAGGATGACTTAAAACAAGCCTTTGATTATGGTTATAATTTTGGATGTGCTCTGCAAAATAAAGAGAATTTAAGAAAAGATCAATAAAAGAATAAGTATTATATATTTATAAAGAAGTTTTTAAATATATGTTAAGATATTTAAATTAGGGCTTGATTGACAAGCCCTAATTTTATGTTTAAAGTTAAAATGCAAATAATTAATAGAGGTGAAAATATGTTTGAAGTATCGTTTCCAGTAAAATATTCAGAGATTGAAGTTGTGCTTGATAAGCTTATAAGTATAGGAATCTATTCTACTTATTATGACGCACCATATCAAGTAACTGTTGATTCAAATGGATATGGATTTTATGAAAAGGAAAATGAAATTATTATTCTGAAAGCATATCCAGAAAGCGAAAGCCTAGAAGAATGTGAAAAATATATGGAGAAAATTAAAGAGCTTTTAGATATAAAAGAGAATATAAATCTGGAAGTAATTAAAGAAGATAACTGGCAGTTGCCTTTTGAATCAGTAGATTTAAATAATGGATGGATAATTGCTGAACCAGATGAAGAAGTCGGCAGTAAAATGAAAATTAATTTTGAATCTCAAGGTTCATTTGGTACTGGACTCCATGAAACCACTCAAGATTTGCTAAGATACATATTAGAAGAAGATTTTTCTGGATTAAGCATACTTGATTTAGGTACAGGTTCAGGGATATTAAGTATAGCAGCTGGATTAAAGAATGCAGAAAAGATAGTTGCACTCGATATAAGGGATGTAACTAATGAAGCTTTACATAATGCAAAATTAAATAATATAGAAAATATAGAAGTTGTTATTTCAGATGTTACTTCAAGGGATCTTGGTATCAATAATAAATTTGATGTAGTATTTATTAATATAGGAGGAGAGGAAACAATATCTTCTATGAAGTTTATTAATAAGGTTATAAAACATGCTGGTAAGCTTTTTGTATCTGGACTGGTAGAGTGGAGCAGTGAAGAGATTTATAAAGAATTAAATTCACAAGGATATAATATATTAAAGAGTACAAAAACTAATGAATGGGTAACGATGCTTCTTGAAAAAAATAATAACCAATCTTAAACTAATTATTGACTTAGAGTATGCTCTAGATAATATACTGAAGATAACCAAAAGAATTTTTAAATAAGTAATATTTTTTAGAGAAAGAGTCAAAATAAATATTATAAGATAGGAAGTGTAGTTATTCAATGAGAACTTTATTTGATAAAACTAAAATAGGAACCATGGAGTTGAAAAATAGATTGATTCGAGCAGCAGCTGGGGATCGATATGCGGTAAATGGTCATATGACAGAAAAGGACTTGCAAGTTTATGAAGAACTTGCTAAAGGTGGAGTAGGAGCAATAATTACTGGATATACATACATTCTTGATTCAGACATTCCGAGTGAAGGCTCTTTTGGAATTTATGACGATTCATTTATACCAGAGTATAAAAAGTTAACAGACATGGTACATGAATATGATTCAAAAATAATCCTTCAACTGGTTCATTATGGTTCTCATGCATCAGGGGAAATAGGAAACAAAAGAGTATTGGCACCAAGTGCAGTAGCACTAGAATATAGAGGCATAGAGATTACGCCTGAGGAAATGAGTAAAGAAGATATTAAACATATAAAGAAGGCCTTTGCAGAAGCAGCAGTTCGTGCTAAAAAAGCAGGATTTGATGGCGTTGAACTTCATTCTGCTCATGGCTTTTTACTAAATCAATTTTTGACACCTTATTATAATAGAAGAACTGATGAATATGGTGGAACAATCGAAAACAGAGCAAGGATGGTTTTGGAAACTTATAGCGAAGTTAGAGAAGCAGTTGGAAATGAATATCCTATTTTTGTGAAGATAAATTGTATGGATGGTATTGATCAAGGGATAACTTATGAAGGATTAAGCTATACATGTAAAGAACTTGCTAATAAGGGCGTTAATGCTATAGAAATTAGTGGAGCGTGGTATCAGTTATTTAATTCTAAAGATGAGTTTTATTTTAAAGAGTATACTGAAAAAATTGCAGCGGAGAATAATATTCCCGTTATATTAGTTGGAGGAAATAGAAATTTTGATTCTATGAGTAACATATTGAATGAAACATCAATCGAATATTTTGCTATGTGTAGGCCTTTGATTTCTGAACCTCACCTTGTTAAAAGATGGGAAGGTAGAGATACTAGTAAAACTAAGTGTGTATCTTGTAATGGATGTCTTGGAAAAGGAAAGTGTATTCTAAATAAAAACTAAGTTAATGCAGGAGTAAATAAGCTATAGAGATTGTACTTAATAAAAGAAATAAATATTAATTAATTAGCTTAAAAATATAAATTAATAATATGACCATATGTTGTCAGGTTATAAATACTATAATTATCTTATAGCTGAATATAATTATATTCATAATAAATATGAAATATCGACTATATTTAAGGATAAAATTGGAGGGATAAAAATGATTACAAATAATCTGTTAATTAAGCTCAAGAATAATGATCAGGAAAGTATTGAAAAAGCTAGAAATACGTTACTAAGCATGAAAGGAAAGATTGAAAGTCTCAAAGATATAAGAGTAGAGGCTGATGTGCGTAAAGGAAATTATGATATCATGTTGATTACTAAATATGACTCGTTGGAAGGCTTAGATGCTTACTTAATTGATCCAGTACACGTTGAAGTTGCTAAATATATTGGAAGTGTATTAGAAAGCCAAGCATCATTATGCTATGAATCTATAGATTAATATAATAATTGTAAAATTTAAAGTGGTTGTTGAAAAGCTTCAGTAAGATATTTACATATAAGACTGAAACGCAACAGTTGTAATCCAAATAACTTAATAAATTGAGTGCCTTAAAATAGAATTTTAGCAGAATATATTGTCAATTTTAAATTGCCTAATATATCCTGCTATTTTTTTGTGATTGCATTGTAAGTAAGCTGGAGTTACAAAAAGGTTTTTTATTAATGAATCTAAAAAATGATTGTGCAAATATACAAAAAAAAATGTTAATTAAACAATATTAAGTGATATGTAAATGTATTATCATTATTAAGTGAATCAAGTAAACGTTAACTATTAATAGTGAATATTTTAACAAATTAAAAATAATCTAAGGAGGAATTTAAATGTCAGTTATTCATTGGAGTGGAGCAGTAATTGGATTGATAATTGCAATAATATTAATTTTAAGAAAAGTAAATCCTGTATATGCACTTTTTGGAGGAGCTATTATAGGTGGATTAATTGGAGGAGCGAGCTTAGCTAATACAGCACAAGCTATTATTGATGGCACTAATAGTGTAATGGGATCAGTCGTTCGTGTAATAGCAGCAGGAGTGCTTGCAGGTATATTAATTGAATCTGGAGCAGCGGAAAAAATAGCTGAAACTATAGTAGAAAAACTAGGTGAGAAAAAAGTTCTTTTAGCAATTGCATTATCGAGTATGATAATCACAGCGGTTGGAGTGTTTATACCAGTTACAGTTATTATAGT
>JAEZKY010000214.1 GCA_023435985.1 Bacillota bacterium
AAGCCTGCTATCATAATTATCATGAATAAATCTCCACAGTTCGCCAACATTTTCTTCACATAATTTATCTTTTCTTTCAAAAATATGTAAAAAACTTTTCTCTAATTGTTTTCTGGGATTTCTAATATCTATATTTATTTCTTCTCCACATCCAGGGGTAAAGGTTCTTCCTATGAACTCGTTTGAAATTTCCTTTCCAAGACTCCTTACAACCTCTTCATTTCCATGAACTAAAATTATATTTCTTGCAGATATTCTTTCTATAACTCCCTTTATTTCATTTTTATCTGAATGAGCAGATAACCCTATTTTTTTAACCTTGCACTTAACTGGAATATTAAGCCCATTTATATTTAAATATCTATCACTTTCCTCATCAGTTTCCATAAGTTCTAAAACTTTTCTTCCTGGTGATTCTTCATCTTGATATCCTGTTATTACAATATATCCATTTTCCATTGGTGCTATTTTCTCTGCATAAAAAGTACTTGGTCCACCAGTAAGCATTCCTGAACTTGATATGATGACTACAGGTTCCTTTTGCTCTAATATATCCTGTCTATTATCTGTCTGCTTAACTTCAATTATATTTTCATCATAAAAAGGTTCCACTCCTCGTAAAATTTTTTTCCCAAGAGAGTTTCTAAGATATAGAGGATTATTTTTATAAACCCTGTTTACGTTCCGTACCATTCCGTCCACATATATTCTAATTTTTTTTAAGTTTCCTTTATTTATGGCACCCTTTAATATTAATATAACCTCCTGCGCTCTTCCTAAAGCAAAGGCTGGAATTATCATTTTCCCATTATTTTCTGAACATTCATTTACTATATCAATTAAAGCCTTCTCCTCAATTTCACGATTAGAATGAAGTTTATCCCCGTAAGTAGATTCTAAAATTGCCACATCTGGTCGTAATTTTGGCAGCTTTGTACCTTCAACAGTTCTCTGAGAAAACACTGAAAAATCACCTGAATAAAATAAAGCACCTTCCTTACCTTGAATATAAACACAACTTGCCCCTGCTATATGACCTGCATTATGGAAAGTTATATGAATATCTTCAAATATAGGAAATTTAACTTCATAATTTATTGTAAAAATCCTGTTTAAAGTACTTACTACATCACCTTCTGCATATAAAGGAATTTCAGCATCTCTATTATTCATAATTTTCAAACTGTCGTATAATAAAACTCTTACCAGATCTTTAGTCATATTATTCATATATATTTTAGCTTCTGGATATTCTTTGCTTATGATAGGAAGACATCCTATATGATCTAAATGTGCATGGCTTATAATTATTGCATCTAAACCTCCATAATTTTGTATGGCTCTAAAATTAGGAACACTATCTTTACTTGCACTTTGTCTTATTCCTGCATCCAGTAGAATATTTTTATTATTAATTTTAACTAAAATAGAACTGCCTCCAACTTCTAAGGCTCCACCTAAAAAATTTATATTAATATAACTCCACTCCTTACATTTAAATTTTATATTCTTTTCAAACAATGTGATTGTATAATATATATAATTTACTAATAATATTAATTATTTTATCGCATTTTCTAAAATATTTCTAATTATTTTTATGAAATCAATTGATAACTTACATATTGAACTTTTTTAATTCATGATTTAACGAGTTTTCTTATCTAAAAAAATTCTATACTTTTATGCATAATAAAAAAATATTACTGGAAAATAATATTTCCAGTAATATTTAAATAATAAATTTGCTATTAACACAAGATTATCTAGAGTCCCGAGTATTTGGCTTTTACTATGACGACCACATCAAAGCAATAGCTGATTTAAATAGTAATTAGCTTATTTCCTTAGCTATTGTCTTCTTTTTATCATCAATAATATTTTTCTACACTACTGTTTCAAATTCCATACTGTTTATAGACTTTTTTAAATTATCAGCTGCACCTGTCACTTCATCCCCCATGGAATTCAACTCCTTAGCCTTATCAGAAATTTCCTCTGTAGTTAGTACTATTTCTTGAGACATTGATTCTATTTCTTTAATTCCTGTTAATATAGTTTCCTTTTCATTATTTACATTGTTGAACGCCTCTACTATTTCTCGTACTTTCGGTATTATGACATTAATTACTTCTGAAATTTCATTAAATACATTTATAGTTTTACTAACCGCATGGTTTTGTTCAATTATATCATTATTTATTACTGATGTTCCTTTATTTATTATGTAAATATTTTTTGATATGTTGCTTACTATACTATGTATTTTATTTGAAGAATCTTGGCTCATCTCTGCAAGCTTTCTTATTTCACTTGCAACTACACTAAATCCCTGACCTGCTTCTCCTGCTCTAGCAGCTTCAATTGCAGCATTTAAAGCTAAAAGATTAGTTTGTTCAGAAATGTTCTTTATTAATTCGGTCATTTCATTTATGTTTTTTATATCCTCTGTCATCACATGCAAAGCTTCAGCGAAACTACTAAAATTATTATTAAGATTTCCAATTATTAAGGATACCTCTTTTAAATCTTCATTTGTATTTCTAGATTTTCCACCAATTTTATTTGCTAATTTATCTATATTTATAGCATTGTTATTTACTTCTTTTATATACTCTCCAAATTGAAATAATCGTCCCACAATATTAGATACATTTTTGCTTTGATTTTTACTAGCATCAGTAACTATATCTGTGGATTTAGATATAGAATTAGTTAAATCTAAAATATCTTCTGAAATATATGTCAGTCCAATAGACTGCGCATCTATATCTTCAGAATTTCTCTTAATCTCCTCTGACATTTTACTAAATCTAATTATCATAGTATTTAGCAGTCTGCCTATTTCTCCAGTACCTGCTCTATCTTTTAAATATTTTTTATCTATCTCTATAAAATTTCCACTTTTCATTCCCATAATAGTTTTATTTAACATTTTTAACTCTCTTGTCTTCTTCAATCCTGAAATCGCAGCAAAAATACTAAATATTAACAAAAAAGCAACATCTATATCCATCACTAAATTCCCATAATAATACATATAATTAATTAAAATTAAAATACAAATTAATAAAATTATCAAGATTAGTATCTTACTTATTAAGTTTCTTTTTGCAGTATTATTCAATTTAATATTTAGTTCATCAATCATTAATTTTACCCCCAGATGTTTTAGTAAAAATATCATTTGTGCATATATAAAGAAAAATAAGCAACTGCTGTATATGATTTCTTACTACAATCTGATAGCTTCATTATTCTAGAATCACAACTTTTAATTTTAGAATGTGCCATCTGGATTTCTTAGAAATCTGAATACAACTTATTGCTTATTTTAATTAGTTATATATAATCTTAATCCTATTTTTTCACAATTTTTATTCCATGGCATGCACTTGCTGAAGAGCATCCTGAGCAACCACAGCCACATCCACTTTCTCCATTTTTAGCTTTTTTAATCTGTTTTCCTATTACATATGCCACAAAACCAAATATAACACCGGCTAATATAATTGTTGCTATCATATATACCCCTCCTTTAAATATAACTTGTTTATCTATATTCTATTACATCATCATTAAATAATATTAAGTCAATACATCTTTCTATTTTATATAACTCAATTCATTGCTGGTTAATTTTTCTTTTGAATCTTTTTTCCCTGTCCAAACTAGAATTAAAACTACTACTACAGCTATAGCTATTGAAATAATAGCTCCAATCAAGCTTCCAGTTCCTAATAAAAAGCTTCCAACCTGATTAACAATAAGTGCAACCAGATAAGCAGTTCCTGTTTGGAAAGCTAGAGTTATAAATGTCCATTTCCAGTTTCCCATTTCACGTCTTATTGCACCAATTGCTGCAAAGCAAGGAGCGCAAAGTAAATTAAATGCCATAAATGCAAATCCACCTGCTGCTGTAAACATTATACTAATATTATTAATTAGCGCTGGATCTGCTTCCGATGCATCTGATATTCCAAATAAAACTCCAAAAGTTCCAACTAAGTTTTCTTTAGCTATAAGTCCAGTAACAGTTGTAACTGTAGCCTGCCAATTACCAAAACCAAGAGGCGCAAAAATAGGAGCTATTACATTTCCGATGCTTGCTAAAATACTGTTATCTGCATCTACCATTTCTAAAGACCAATTAAAGGATTGCAAAAACCATATTACTATACAAGAAGCAAGAATGATTGTTCCTGCTTTTTTTGCATATGCTGTTGCTCTATCCCACATATGCATAAAAACACTTTTTGCACTTGGTATATGATATTGAGGAAGCTCCATAACAAATGGTGAAGCATCTCCTGAAAATAATCTAGTTTTCTTCAATATAATACCGCCAATGATAACCATTATCATACCTAAGAAATACGCTGATGCTGCAACCCATTGTGCATCATTGAAAAATGCTGATGCAATTAATGCTATAACAGGTAGTTTTGCGTTACAAGGAATAAAAGTTGTTAACATTATTGTCATTTTTCTATCTCTATCATTTTCCATTGTACGAGTTGCCATTATACCAGGAACTCCACAACCTGAACTAATTAGCATTGGAATGAAAGCTTTTCCTGAAAGGCCAAACTTACGGAAAATTCTATCCATTATAAATGCTACACGCGCCATATATCCACAATCCTCAAGGACTGATAAAAACAAGAATAAAAGTATTATTTGTGGAATAAAACTAAGTACTGTTCCAACACCATTAATTATTCCATCTATTACCAACCCTTGCATCCAGTCAGCAACATTTGCACTTACCATCCAGTTTGTCACATTATCTTGAATTATACCTCCAAATAATGTATCAGTTATCCAATCTGTTCCACTTCTTCCCACCATAACTGATATATAATATACTGCAAACATAATAACAACAAAAATTGGAAGACCTAAAAATCTATTAGTAACAACTCTATCTATTTTATCCGATGTGTTTTCTTTCCCCTTACTGTTCTTTTTAACAGTATCAGAAACTACTTTTCCTATGAATCCATATCTATCCCCTGTTACTATACTTTCACTATCATCATCTAACTCAGTTTCATATTTTTGTATTATTGATTCTACTTCTTCTAAAATGCTTTTTGAAATATTTAACCTTTCAATTACATTTTCATCACGTTCAAAAAGTTTAATTGCAAGCCAGTGCTTTTCTATGTTTTCAATTTTAATCTTATTTATAATAATTCTTTCAATTTCTTCAAAGGCTTTTCTAGATTCATTAGAATAATCTAACACAAATGCTGGTTTCTTTTTTGCTTTTGCAACTTCTATTGCTTTTTCAGCTGCCGCCTTAATCCCATCTTTCTTCAATGCTGAAGTTTCAACAATTGGACACCCAAGAAATTTTGATAACTTATTAATATCTATCTTATCTCCATTCTTTTCTACTATGTCCATCATATTAAGAGCTACAACTGTTGGAATTCCGAGTTCTAATATTTGTGTTGTTAAATATAAATTCCTCTCAATATTAGATGCATCAACTATATTAATTACCGCATCTGGTTTATCATTTATCATAAAATTACGTGTTACCACTTCTTCAAGTGTATACGGAGATAATGAATAAACTCCTGGTAAATCAACAATTTCAACTTCTTTGTATCCTCTTAATTTACCACCTTTTTTTTCAACTGTTACTCCAGGCCAATTACCAACATATTGCGATGAACCTGTAAGTTCATTAAACATAGTAGTCTTTCCGCAGTTCGGATTACCTGCCAAACCTATTTTTATTGACATTTTTATTCCCCCACTTCTTCAGTTTACGATTTATGGTGAAATTCTTTCAGAATTTCCTTAACTTTTCTATATTACTTTAGAATATTTTACTTCATTCTTTTTCTGACTTTATACTTAGGTAAATCACTCTACTATTATCATTTCAGCATCTGCTTTTCTAAGTGATAATTCATATCCTCTGATTGTTACTTCTATTGGATCTCCAAGTGGAGCTACCTTACGTACATATACTTCGCAACCTCTTGTAACTCCCATATCCATAATACGTCTACGGACTGCTCCTAAGCCATCAACCTTTTTAACTTTAACAGTTTGTCCACATTTTATTTCCTTTAATGTGCTCATTTAACTAATCCTCCTAAACTATTATTCTGCTCGCCATGCCTTTATCTAATGCAACTCTGCTCTCTTTAACATTTATTATAAAGTTTCCTCCAAGTTCAGATATAATTTTAATTGTTTCTCCAACAACAAAACCTAGGCTATTTAGGAATCTTTTTGTCTCATCATTTCCAGTAATTCTTTTAATATTCATTTCATCACCTTTAGTGGCTAATATTAATGGCATATGATTTCCCTCCTCAAATTTTAGTTTGTTTTATCATCTCTTATAATTCCGTAAAAATTATTTATTAAATAAAATTTAGGTAATTTATATTACCTCAATTCTTGTATTTATAGAATGAGTAAAAACCGCATTCAATTGATAATGATTTTTATTACTTTTTCTATAATTATAATATCATGTTTTCGAGTAATTGAAAATGATTTTCATTAATTTTTATAATAAATGCATTTTTATTACATGGCAACGTTTTATTTTAAACTATTAATTTTATTTTCCTTATTTATTTTAAAATTGTTAATAATTAATATAATTTAACTTAATAAATAAAAAATAGAATATGCATTAAACCTTTTTAGTTTAATGCATATTCTATCAATTATAAAATTTATTTTTTAAAGCATTTCTTCTAATGTCTTTCTAACAGCTTTAATGAAATCAAAAGTATTTAACTTTTGAATACTTTCATGTTCTGCAAGTGCAGCTAAGTCACCAGTCATCTTCCCATCTTCAATAGTCTTAATTGAAGCCTTTTCCAATTTATCTGCAAAATTGATTAGCTCACTGTTTTCATCAAACTCTCCTCGTTTTCTTAAAGCACCTGTCCATGCAAATATCGTTGCTACAGAATTAGTTGAAGTCTCCTCACCTTTCAAATGATTATAATATTGATCCTGTACTGTTCCATGAGCTGCTTCATATTCATAATTTCCTTCTGGTGAAACTAATACTGAAGACATCATAGCAATCGATCCAAATGCAGCTGCAAGCATATCACTCATTACATCTCCATCATAATTCTTGCAGGCCCAAACTATTCCTCCGCTGCATTTCATTATATTAGCTACAGCTGCATCTATTAATGTATATTTATAACTTATTCCTGCTTCTTCAAATTTTACTTTATACTCATTATCAAATAATTCTTGAAATATATCCTTAAAAGTATGATCATATGTCTTTGAAATTGTATCCTTACTTGCAAACCATAAATCCTGTTTAACATCTAATGCAAAATTAAAACAGCTTCTTGCAAAACTTTCTATTGATTCATTTAAATTATGCATTCCCATAACAACGCCTTCATCAGAAAAGTTATGTATTAATGCTCTCTTTTCTTCACCATTTTCAGAAGTAACTACAAGCTCACATTTAGCTTTACCTTCGACCTTCATTTCTACGGCCTTATATATATCCCCATATGCATGTCTTGCTATTGTAATTGGTTTAGTCCATGATCTAACGTACGGCTTTACACAATCAACCACGATTGGTACTCTAAATACAGTTCCATCTAGTATTGCTCTAATAGTACCATTAGGACTTTTCCACATTTCTTTTAAATTATATTCTTTAACTCTTGCTGCATTTGGCGTAATAGTTGCACATTTTACACCCACCTTATATTTCTTAATTGCTTCTGCTGCATCTACAGTAACTTGATCATTAGTTTCATTTCTATACTCTAGCCCAAGATCATAATATTCTGTATTTAATTCAATAAACGGATTTAATAACTCCTCTTTTATTGTACCCCAAACTATTCTTGTCATTTCATCTCCATCCATTTCAACTATTGGAGCTGACATTTTAATCTTATCCATACTTATTGCCTCCTATATTGCTTATATTTATAAAAATAATTATACAGTATTGCTTGTTCTTAATCAATTAATGAACAGGAAATAAAATCATATCTATTCAGAACAAAAGCAGCTGCACTATGCCTTGAACAATGTACTTTGTTCATTGTCAATTTATTTACTAAAATTAAATCTCCAGAAAATTCTATAGTTTTTTATATAATCAAAAACGGAGTACTTTATCACTAAAGTACCCCATTTCTAAAATCATATTTTTATTAAACGTTGAATAACATATCACTATAAGTTGGTATTGGCCAGAATTCCTTATCAACTATAGTTTCAAGCTTATCTGCATCAGCTCTTAGAGTATTCATTTGTTCAAATACTTCGTATCTGTACATCATTCCTAAATCGAAGATATCACCGTCAAAGTTATCAGCCTTTTCAACTAACTTTTCAAGAAGTGCTACATTCTTATTTAATGAAGATGTTAATGTTGAAACTTCACTTAATAATTCAGTTTGAACTGATATATCTGCATTAACTCCTGTAGCTTTAATAGTATTTATTGATGCTGCAAGATTTGTAGCAAACTTAATTACAGCAGGTATAATTTGGCGTTTTGCCATTTCAAGTGTTGTTAAAGCTTCTATATTTATAATCTTATTATAGTTTTCAAGAGTAATTTCATAACGAGATGTTGCTTCTACTTTAGTTAATACTCCATGTTTTTCAAGTACAGCTTGGTTCTTTTCAGAAATCATAGCTTTAGCTGATTCTACTGTAGATTTAATATTTGGAAGTCCTCTTCTTTCAGCTTCAGCAACCCATTCATCTGAATATCCGTTACCATTAAAGATTATTTTCTTATGCTTCTTAACAATATCAGTTAAAATTGCTTGAATTTCTGCATCTAAGTCAGTAGCTTTTTCTAATTTATCTGCAATTTCAGATAAAGTTTCAGCAACTATTGTATTTAAAACGAAGTTGCATCCAGCAATTGATGCTGATGATGGAACCATTCTAAATTCAAATTTATTTCCAGTAAATGCAAATGGAGAAGTTCTATTTCTATCAGTTGCATCCTTAGGAAGTGGAGGTAATGTATTTACTCCAATAGTTAACTCACTTGCAGATTTAGAACTTGTAGCAGGACCTTTTTCAATTTGTTCTAATACATCTTCTAATTGATCTCCTAAGAATATAGAGATTATAGCTGGTGGAGCTTCGTTAGCACCTAATCTATGATCATTTCCAGCATTAGCAGCTGATACTCTTAATAAATCTGGATATTCATCAACAGCTTTTATTACCGCACAAAGGAATAAAAGGAATTGTTTATTATCATGTGGAGATTTACCTGGTTCAAGAAGATTCATTCCATCATCAGTTCCCATTGACCAATTGTTATGCTTTCCTGATCCGTTTACTCCAGCAAATGGCTTTTCATGAAGTAAGCAATATAAGCCATGTTTTTCTGCAACTCTCTTCATTACTTCCATCGTTAATTGGTTATGGTCAGTTGATATATTAGTTGTACTAAATATAGGAGCTAATTCATGTTGAGCAGGTGCAACTTCATTATGCTTAGTTTTAGCTAATATTCCAAGCTTCCAAAGTTCCTCATCTACTTCCTTCATGAAATCAGAAACTCTTTCTTTTATTGTTCCAAAATAATGATCTTCAAGTTCTTGTCCTTTCGAAGGCTTTGCTCCAAATAATGTTCTTCCTGTTAATATAAGGTCTTTACGAGCATCATACATTTTCTTATCAATTAAAAAATATTCTTGTTCAGGACCTACAGTTGTAATTACTTTTTGAGTAGTAGTATTACCTAGTACTCTCAAAACACGTAGGGCTTGTTTATCTAAAGCTTCCATTGAACGTAATAATGGAGTTTTCTTATCTAAAGCTTCTCCGTTATAAGAACAGAATGCAGTAGGTATACATAATGAACCATCCTTAATAAATGCTGGTGAAGTACAATCCCATGCAGTATATCCTCTAGCTTCAAAAGTAGCTCTTAGTCCTCCAGATGGGAATGATGATGCATCAGGTTCACCTTTAATTAATTCCTTACCTGAAAATTCTAATATAACTTTTCCGTCAGCAGTTGGACTTATGAAAGAATCATGTTTTTCAGCAGTGATTCCAGTCATTGGTTGGAACCAGTGAGTAAAATGAGTCGCCCCTTTTTCAACAGCCCAATCTCTCATTGCAGCTGCAACAACATCTGCAACTTCTGGATCAAGAGAAGTTCCTTTTTCAATTGTCTTTTTTAAAGCTTTATACGTAGCCTTTGGAAGACGTTCTTTCATTACAGCATCGCTGAATACATTTGAAGCAAAAATTTCATTGATTTTGTTCATTAATAAGATCCCCTTTCAGATATACAATTTATTGTTTAAATTGCTTTTTGCATATTTTTAAATTAATAATTTTATAAAAATTTTAGAATATAAATATTAAATTGTCAACAAGAAATATAGAATAAAACAGCAGTTATTTTCCTTTCATATGAAAATTTGGAATAAAATGCATATAAAAAAATAAAAAGCTAAAGACATATTATTAAAACAATATTCTCTAGCTCCATTGCTAAAATTTTATTCAATTAATACTAAACCAAGTTTTTCGTTAATACATTAAAGCTACCATAGCTTTAAATATACCATATGTTAATTATACTATATTGTTAAGGGTTGTTCAATACTGAAATTTTATTTCGACTAATATTCTATTATATATAAACATAAATTACATTTTTTCCGAAATTATTCACAAATTACCCTTATTGTATGTTTTTAATCCCAAAATATTAATTATTGAAATATCATTTTTTCTTAGGCACACGAAAAAAATAACAATTCCAAAGCTGCCATAAATAGTTTTTCATCAGACAAGGAAGTAGATTGCCCTCATAGCTGGTCTATTAGGTCAATCTACTGATGAGCAGAGAACCCGAATCTATGATTTGATGATGGTCGCTTACTCTGTGAGTACTCAGCAAGCGTAGCGAGTCGAGCTTCCTCTAATGGAAAATAGGCTGGCAGATGGATTTGTTATTTTTTTGATTGTGCCTTATTCCCTACATCTTCAAATTCAACGTCTATAACTTCTCCATTAGTGTAATCATCAGTTGATTGTTCATAACTCTGATAATTATCATTATTATTTTTATTATTATTCACTTTATTATTTTTACTCTTTTTCTTTACAAATCCAACAATTTTCATAACTATATATCCTATAATTCCAAGTAATAAAAGCCATGGAAGCATTTTTAATATTATTGATAACACAAAAAATACTATGAAAACTGTGACTCCAGTATACATATATTTTTTTATATTTCCATTCATCATATTCAACCTCTGCATTACTTAATTTTTATCACATATGTAGTAATTTTTCCTCATCCAGTAAAATACTATGCGTAAAAAACATTATATTCAAACCTAATTTATTTAAAATATGACTTATAAATAAGCTTTCTTAATCGGTTACAATTATACCTTAAGAATGCATAATTTACAATGTATAAAATAAAATTATCTCTTACCTATGAGATGAAAACTTATATGTTATAAGTATACTAATTACAAGTACCATTGTAACGACTAATCCTCCTTCTGGCCCAAAACTCCCTCCATTAATTATATTAGAACTTATCACTCTTGCATTATATAAAGAATCCGTCTCTGCACCACTTACTGAAAATCCGAAAATAGGACCTTGAAAATAGTTCCAGGCTGTATGATAGCCTATACACATCCATAAGTTTTTAGTTTTAATATATATGCCTGCCATAAAAACTCCAAATAAGAACAAATTGATATACGCTACTAGACTTATGCCTTGGTTCATTGAATGTAACAACGAAAAAATTACAGATGAAACTATAATCGGAATAAACCAGGACTTTCGACCTTCCTTTAAAATATTCATACAATATCCTCTAGAAAAAAGTTCTTCACTTATTCCAACAAAAATAAAAATAATTAATTGTATAATTAATGGGTATAAAATGCCGGACTTACTCAAGCCACTTTGTAATTTTACTGACTTTGTACATAGCAATATAAGAGCTACTATTATAAATGACATGGCACCTATCATTGCTCCAAAGCATAGATCATTCAAACTACCTTTTACCTTGGTAAGCCCGATATCTTTAATGCTCTTTTTCTCAAATATTCTCCAGAATAAAATTACATAAAATATCATACAACTGCATTGAATTAATATCAAACACACAGATGGAAAGCTACTAATACTTGAAAGTTGTTTATTTAAATAATTTACATACATAGCATTATTTACTGCAAATTCTGGATTTATAGTTAAAACAACTGCTTTATAGCTCATTAAAAAAATATCTGACAGTATATTTGTAGTTAGATAGAAGGCTAAAAAAAGACTTCCTATTTTTAATAAAGATTTTATTAACTTATTATTGCACTTTAGAATTTTCATTACTTTCCTCCATTCTTTTCTTTAAGATATTCCTCTTTACATATACATCTTTTATATACTTATAATATATTATGATACCTTTCCATAATATAGAAACATATAATCTACTTTATAATTAACAATTAAAACATTTTTACTTCCTTATTCCATAGTCTTTCTTGACTTAGAAAATCCTATAATTTCCTGCACAATAAAATCCCCCTAGAATTTCTAGGGGGATTAATTATTTATATCTAATTCTATTTTCTTAAGAATTCATTAACAGCTATTCCTGATTGTATCCCTTCACTTATAGCTGTTACAACTAATGATTGTCCACGTCTTGCATCACCTGTTGCAAATACTTTAGGAATATTAGTTTCAAAGTCTTCATTTGATGCTTTTATATTAGTTCTTGCATCTGATTCAACTCCAAATGCTTCCTTAATATAACTTTGCGAACCTGTAAAGCCCATTGCAAGTAATACGAGTTCTGCTTGGTAAGTCTTCTCTGATCCTTTAACTGGCACTGGTCCAAATCTTCCATTTTCATCTTTTTTCCATTCTACCTTTACAGTATCAACACTTTCAAGATTTCCATCTTTATCAGCATGGATAGCCGTAACTGTTGTTAAATATTCTCTAGGATCTCTGCCATATAAATCTATAAATTCTTCTTGTCCATAATCGACCTTAAGAATCTTAGGCCATTCTGGCCATGGATTATTTGCAGCTCTTTCCTTAGAAGGCTCACCCATTATTTCAAATTGAACTAATGACTTACATCCATGTCTAAGTGAAGTTCCAACACAGTCTGTACCTGTATCTCCACCACCAATTACAATTACATTTTTACCTTCTGCAGATATATAATTATTATCTGTATGCTTTGAATCTAAAAGGCTCTTAGTATTAGCTTTTAAGAAATCTACAGCAAAATGAATGCCTTTAACGTCATTTCTTCCTTCTGCCACAAGATCTCTAGGCTGTGATGCTCCCGTAGCAAGAACTACAGCATCATATTCCTCTAAGATTTCCTTAGCATTATAGTTTTCACCTACATTTGCATTAGTTACAAATCTAACGCCCTCTTCTGCCATAAGGTTTATTCTTCTTAAAATAACTTCTTTATCAAGCTTCATGTTAGGAATTCCATACATTAATAATCCACCTGGTCTGTCACTTCTTTCATATACAGTAACCTTATGACCACATTTATTTAATGTATTTGCTGCTGCAAGCCCTGCTGGACCTGAACCTATTACAGCAACCTTCTTACCGGTTCTCTTTAAAGGCGCATTTGCTTTAACTATTCCATTATCAAAAGCTGTATCAATTATAGCTCTTTCATTTTCTTTTATAGTAACTGAAGGACCATTTAATCCTGCTGTACATCCAGCTTCACACGGTGCTGGACATACTCTTCCTGTAAATTCAGGAAATGGATTAGTCTTATTTAATCTTTCGTAAGCTAAATCCCATTTTCCTTTATATACTAGGTCATTCCATTCAGGAATTAGGTTATGAAGCGGACATCCTGATACCATGCCTGAAAATAATACTCCTGATTGACAAAATGGAACGCCACAATCCATACATCTAGCACCTTGGATACATTGTTTCTCTAAAGGAAGTCTTGTATGAAATTCGTTATAATCTTGTAATCTTTCCTTTGGTTCTCTGTTTTTACCTTCTTCTCTATCATACTCTAAAAATCCAGTTGGTTTACCCATTCGTCTATCCCTCCTAATTTCCTTTAATTTCTTGGAATGTTTTTATTAATGCTTCATCCTCATCACATCCAAGATTTTTGTACTTTTCAACAGTTTCTAAAACTCTCTTATAATCCTTTGGAATTATTTTGTGGAATTTAGATTTTTCTGTTTCAAAGTTATATAATATCTTATTTCCTTTAGGAGAGCCTGTAACTTTCACATGTTCTTCAATTAAGCTCTTTAATTCTTCTTCATCGTCTATATCTAACTCTTCTAATGAAATCATTTCTTCATTTAAGTTAATTCTAAAGTTTGGATCTTCTTCATATATATAAGCAACTCCACCACTCATACCTGCTGCAAAGTTAATACCTGTTTTACCTAAAACAACAACTTTTCCACCAGTCATGTATTCTAATCCATGAGCACCAACACCTTCAACAACTGCTGTTGCACCTGAATTTCTTACACAGAATCTTTCACCTGCAATACCATTTATAAATACTTTACCTGATGTTGCACCGTATAAAGCAACATTTCCTATTAAGATGTTATCTTCTGCAACAAAAGTCGATTTCTTTGGAGGATATACAATAAGTTTACCACCTGATAATCCCTTACCAAAGTAATCATTAGCATCTCCTTCAATTTCAAAAGTTAATCCCTTTGGAATGAATGAACCAAAGCTTTGACCAGCTGCACCATTACACTTAATAGTAATAGTATCTTCTGGTAATCCTTCTGTACCATGTACTTTAGTTACCTCAGATCCTAAAATAGTTCCAAGAGTTCTATCGGTATTAGTTATATCAACTTCTAAGTTTGTCTTTTTACCTTCAGTTATAGCTTCCTTACATTTATCTAAGAATAATTTTTCGTCCATTACTTTATGTAACTTAAAATCATACTTCTTAGTTTGATCAAATTTAACAACTTTACCTTTATACTTATCTGGAGTATAAAGTATGGAGCTTAAATCAATACTCTTAGCTTTCCAGCCGTGAGCACTCTCTTTTTGCTTAAGCTTATCCACTCTTCCAATCATTTCATCGAGTTTTCTAAATCCAAGCTTAGCCATGATTTCTCTAAGTTCCTCAGCTATAAAGTACATAAAGTTAACAACGTATTCTGGTTTTCCTTTAAATCTCTTTCTAAGTTCTTCATTTTGAGTTGCCACACCGACTGGACATGTATCTAAATTACAAACTCTCATCATAACACAGCCAAGTGCTACAAGCGGTGCAGTTGCAAATCCAAATTCTTCTGCTCCAAGAAGTGCTGCAATAGCAACATCTCTTCCACTCATTAATTTACCATCAACTTCAACTCTAACTCTTTCTCTTAAATCATTAAGTAATAGAGTTTGATGAGCTTCTGCGAGTCCAAGCTCCCAAGGAAGACCTGCATTTTTGATTGAGTTCTTTGGTGACGCACCAGTTCCTCCATCATATCCTGAAATTAATATTACTTCTGCTCCACCTTTAGCAACTCCAGCAGCAACAGTTCCAACTCCACATTCAGAAACTAATTTAACAGACACTCTTGCACCAGTATTGGCATTCTTTAAGTCATAAATTAATTGTGCCAAATCTTCTATTGAATATATATCATGATGTGGTGGTGGTGATATAAGCCCTACTCCTGTAGTGGAATGTCTAGTCTTAGCAATCCATGGATATACCTTTGTTCCAGGTAGCTGTCCACCTTCACCTGGTTTTGCTCCTTGTGCAAGTTTTATTTGAAGTTCATCAGCATTTACTAAGTATTCTGAAGTTACTCCAAATCTACCAGATGCAACTTGCTTTATTGAAGATCTTCTTGAATCTCCGTTTTCATCTACTGTCCATCTGTCTTTATCTTCTCCACCTTCACCAGTATTAGACTTTCCGCCAATTCTGTTCATTGCAATAGCTAAAGCTTCATGAGCTTCCTTAGAAATTGATCCATAAGACATAGCTCCAGTTTTAAATCTCTTAACTATTTCTGATACTGATTCAACTTCATCTAAAGGAATTTCATTAGAATTGTAATTGAAATCTAATAATCCTCTTAAAGTTATTTCAGCTTTTTCATCATCTATTAATGAAGTACATTCCTTAAACAATTCATAATTTCCTGTTCTTGTTGCTTCTTGAAGCTTATGAATCGTTAATGGATTATATAAATGCTTCTCTTGATTTCCTTCACCAGATCTTAATTTTTCATATCCAGGTGAATCTAATGAAAAGTCAGCTGCATAAGTCTTCTCTCTAAATCCTTTTTCATGATTTATTTCTGCTTCTTTTTGTATTTCTTTTAATCCAATTCCATCAATTCTGCTTATAGTATTAGTGAAGTATTTATCTATAACTTCTTTTCCAATACCTATAGCTTCAAATATTTGAGCTCCTTGATAAGATTGTATTGTTGAAATTCCCATCTTAGAAAGTATTTTAATTATACCTTTAAGCACTGCCTTATTATAATTGTATACGGCTTTATCATATTCCGCATTAAGAAGTCCTTCTTCAATTAGTCCTCTTAAAGACTCATAAGCCATATATGGATTTACAGCAGATGCACCAAATCCAATCAATGTAGCAAAATGATGAATTTCTCTTGGTTCTCCACTTTCTAATACTATTCCAACAGATGTTCTTGTCCCTTTTTTAACCATATATTGATGGAGTGCTGATACTGCAAGCAATGATGGAATAGGCACTTTAGCTTCGCATACATTTCTATCAGATAATACTAATATAGTATATCCCTTCTCATATGCATCCTGTGCTTTTTCAAACATTTCATCTAAGGCATTTTCTAAAGAACTACCTTTATCAAATACGATATCTATAACTTTTGCTTTTAAATTTCCGTCATTAAGTGTTTTTATTTTAGCTAACTCATCATCATTTAATATTGGTGAGTCAAGCTTTAACATTTCACAATTTGAAGGTTTATCTTCTAATATATTTCCTTCCGGCCCTAAATAAACATTAGAAGCTGTTATTATTTCTTCTCTAATCGCATCTATAGGCGGATTAGTTACTTGTGCAAATAATTGCTTAAAATAGTTAAATAGTGGTTGAGATTCTCTAGATAATACTGCGAGTGGAACATCTACCCCCATTGCTGCAAGTGGTTCTGCTCCGCTTTCAGCCATTGGAAGCATAGTTGTTTTAACTTCCTCATATGTATATCCAAATGTCTTTTCTAATCTCTTTCTAGTTTCCCTGTCATACTCAATTCTAAGCTTTTTGCTATCTTTTATTTTGTCTAATGTAACTAAATTTTCCTTTAACCATTCTCCATATGGATGTTCAGCTGCATATTCCTGCTTTAACTGTTCATCATCTATAACTTCTTTTTTAACTGTATCTACAAGAAGCATTCTACCTGGTTTTAATCTATCTTTCTTTTCTACAATTTCAGGAGGCACATCTAAAGCACCAACTTCTGAAGAAAGAATTAATCTTCTATCTTTAGTAATATAATATCTTGACGGTCTTAGACCATTTCTATCTAAAACTGCACCAACTTTTTCACCATCTGTAAATACGATAGCTGCTGGACCATCCCATGGTTCCATTAGTGTAGCGTTATATTCATAAAAAGCTTTCTTTTCTTTACTCATAGTCTTACTCTTATACCATGGTTCTGGAATTGCCATCATAACTGCTCTAGTTAAGTCCATACCATTCATATATAAGAATTCTAAGTTATTGTCAAAGATCGCAGAGTCTGATCCTTCTTTGTTTATAATAGGTAATACTCTGTTTAAATCTTTTCCAAGCGCTCTAGATTTTACATTTGTTTCTCTAGAATAAACCTTATTTACATTTCCACGAAGTGTATTTATTTCACCATTATGGATCATAAATCTGTTTGGATGCGCTCTTTCCCAGCTTGGGAATGTATTAGTACTATATCTTGAATGTACTAATGCTAAAGAGGTTTCAACTCTTTCATCGTCTAAATCCTTATAGAATTCTCTAAGTTGTGTAGATAAAAGCATTCCTTTATACACAATTGTTTTTGATGAGAAAGATGCAATATAAAAAGTCTCATTTAAGAATTTACTTATCCATCCTGCTCTTTTTTCTATATTTCTTCTAACAATATATAAATTTCTTTCAAAATCTTTTCCTTGTTTTATGCCATTAGGTCTCTTTACAAAAGCTTGCATTATTGCAGGCATAGCTTCTAAAGATGCTTTTCCAAGTATTGAAGAATTTGTTTGAACTTCTCTCCACCCAATCAGTTCAAAATTCTCATCTTTACATATATCCTCAAAAAGGCTCATAGCTTCTTTTCTTGCCTTTTCTTCTTGTGGTAAAAATACCATTGCAACTGCATAGTCGCCTTCACTACCAAGAGTTAACCCCTTTGCTTTCAATTCTTCTTCAAAGAATTTGTGAGGTATGTTGAATAATACTCCTGCTCCATCTCCTGTATGTTCATCAGCGCCTGTCCCACCTCTATGCTCTAATTTTTCAAGTATAGTTAGGCAGTCTGATAGTATCTCATGAGATTTTTCACCATCAATGTTAACTATTGTCCCAATTCCACAAGCATCATGTTCAAAACATGGATTATATAGCCCTTGTGCATTTGGATTATTATTTTCCATTTTAATTCCCCCTGTAATAATATATTTATTTGCACATTATTCCTTTGTTTTAAATCAAATAGGTGCACATAATTGGTTTTCCTTTAAATATGTTCCAAATACTCATTTATAGTAAAACAACGAGTAAAAATATCCTTTTACGATATAGTTACCCGCATATTTACTGTAATTTACAAATTATTCTGCTTCACTTAATATTAAACTAGCAATATCTTTCATCCTTTTCCCAGAATCCATACTTATCTTCTGCATATACCTAAATGCTTCATTTTCTGTAAGTCCTGACGTTACCATAAGATGACCCTTAGCCTTTTCTATAAGCTTTCTGTCTTCTAAGGTATGCTCTAATTTTTCTACTTGTTCTCTTAGCTTCTTAATTCTCTTTTTACTTTGAAATATTAGATCAATAGCATTAGTCAGTAGTACATTAGAAATTTTAGTGCCAATACAATATATATCGGTATCTTCCTCTATAAATGATTTATATGGTTCATTTACAATAGCTAAAAAGCTAGTGTAATCAACTAAATTTTCATAAACATCTAGTAAACTCATATCTTTAAATTTATATCCAACTAAGACTAGGTCTGGGGAATATTGCATAACTAATCTAATTAATTCATTTCCTGAGGTACATAACGCTAGTATTTCATAGCCTTCCTGTATTAGTAAACTCTTTAATTTCTTTGCAGTCTCAATATTGCTTAGCGCTATAATAAGTTTTCCATTTTGAGCCATCGCAATCCCCACCTTAAATTAGTAACTCAATATCACTAGATTAATATTTATTAAGATAGTTCTCTATTTCCCAATCATGCACTTTGGTTCTGTAATCATCCCACTCAGCAGCTTTTCCAGCAATATAGTTAGTGTAAATATGTTCTCCTAAAGCTGCCTTAGCTAATTCACTTTCTTCCATAAATTTAACTGCTTCATATAGATTGTTTGGTAGATTATCAATTCCATTAGCTTTTCTTTCATCATCAGTCATAGCAAAAATGTTTGCTTCTATTTCAGCTGGTGGTGTTAAATTATTCTTAATTCCATCTAAACCAGCTTGTAGAAGTACTGCTAATACTAAGTATGGATTAGAACTTGGATCTGGACATCTAAGCTCTACCCTTGTTCCAGCACCTCTTGCAGCTGGCACTCTTATTAATGCAGTTCTATTTTTACAAGACCAAGCTAAGTAAACTGGTGCTTCATATCCTGGTACCAATCTCTTATATGAATTAACTAGTGGATTAGTTACTGCTGCAAGCCCCTTAACATTCTTTAATAAACCAGCAATAAATTGATAAGCCACTTTACTTAATCCATTTTTGTCATTTTCATCAACGAAAGCATTCTTTCCATCTTTGAATAATGACATATTAACGTGCATTCCTGAACCATTGATTCCAAAGATTGGTTTAGGCATAAATGATGCATGTAGTCCATGTCTTTGAGCAATAGATTTAACAACTAACTTAAAAGTCATAATATTATCAGCTGTAGTTAAAGCATCTCCATACTTAAAGTCAATTTCATTTTGACCTTCAGCAACTTCATGATGAGAAGCTTCAATTTCAAATCCCATTTCTTCTAAAGCTAAAGTCATATCGCGCCTAGCATTTTCTCCTAAATCTGTAGGTGCTAAATCGAAATATCCACCTTTATCTTGAGTGTTAGTTGTTGCATTTCCATTTTCATCTGTTTCAAACAAGAAAAATTCACATTCTGGTCCAACATTCATTGAATATCCAAGCTCAGCTGCATCGGCTATAGCCTTCTTTAAGATATATCTTGGATCTCCTTCAAATGGTGTTCCATCTGGTCTGTAAACGTCACAAATTAATCTTGCGACCTTACCTTGTTGTGGTCTCCATGGAAAAATTACAAAGCTGTCTAAGTTGGGTCTTAAATTCATATCTGATTCTTCAATTCTAACAAAACCATCAATAGATGATCCATCAAACATGCACTCATTATTTAGTGCCTTTTCTAATTGCTTATCAGTAATTGCTACATTTTTTAATGTGCCAAAAATATCAGTAAATTGAAGCCTTATGAATTTCACTCCATTTTCTCTTACTAAGTTAATGACATCTTCCTTTGTGTATTTTGCCATTTACACTCCCCCCTTTTCTTAAAAAAAAGCGCACAATAGAGATATATACCATCTATTGAACGCCTTTGCTCAATTCTTTTAATAATGAAATTATATAATAATATTTATTTCAAATCAAGTGATTTTTTAAAAAAATAAATATTTTTATATCAAAAACTTTAAATAATAAAGAAAAAAATATCATTTTCTTTATTATTTAAATAGAATGATTAGAAATTGGAAATCCTTAAGTTACAAATTTTCTGCATATAACATAAATTATTTTATAGCAAAAAAATAAACGAAATCATTGTGAATTATTCATTCCATGACTTCGTTGTCAAAAGTTATCTAATTTATATCTTCATTATACAAATCAAATATAACTATGTCAATCAGACTGTAAAATCACTTCATGAGTACTGTTAATTTTTTTCACATATTTTAAAGGCATTCTATATTCTTTTTTATTATTTAGTTTCATCCAATATTTATTATGCATATTTTACTTTCAATATATACACTATTAGTATTCGAATTAAAGTATTCTCAATAATTAACTTGAACATTTTTAGATAAATTGCTACAATCTTATGTGTAAATTTATAAAAAACATAAAAAATATGGGGGCTATGATTATGAACACAATTGTAACAAAATTTGGTGGAAGCTCACTAGCAGACGCTAGTCAATTCAAAAAGGTTAAGGATATAATATTTTCTAATAATGAAAGAAAATATGTAATTCCTTCAGCACCTGGTAAAAGAAATTCTAAAGATTCAAAGATAACTGACCTTTTATACCTTTGCCACGCCCATGTTTCTACGGGCATAGCTTTTGATGATGTTTTTAACCACATAAAAGATAGATATTGTGGCATTGTTAAAGATTTGAACTTAGATTTCGATATTGAAAAACATTTAGATATTGTAAAAAAAGATCTTGAAGAAGGGGCCTCAAGTGATTATGCCGCAAGCAGAGGAGAATATCTAAACGGACTAATACTTGCTAATTATTTAAATTTTGAATTTGTCGATGCTAAAGATGTTATGGTTTTTGATACAGATGGATCATTAGATGCTGAAGCTACAAACGCTGCTCTTAATGCCAAACTATCAAAAATATCTAAAGCTGTAATTCCAGGATTTTATGGTGCAGATAAAGATGGCAATATAATAACATTTTCAAGGGGCGGCTCAGATGTAACAGGCGCATTAGTTGCTGCTAGTATAAGCGCTAATCTTTACGAAAACTGGACAGATGTATCTGGCTTCTTAATGGCGGATCCTAGAATAATTAAAAATCCAAAGCCAATAAGCAGAATAACTTATTCTGAACTAAGAGAATTATCTTATATGGGTGCTTCAGTACTTCATGAAGATGCTATATTCCCTGTAAGAGAAATTGGAATTCCAATAAATATTAAGAACACAAATAGACCACAGGATGAAGGTACTTTTATAGTTAAAGATTGTGATATTTCAACTAATCCAACTACTGTAACTGGTATTGCAGGAAAAAAAGATTTTACAGTAATCTCAATAGCTAAAGCTTCCATGAATTCAGAACTTGGTTTTTGTAGAAAGCTATTATCAATTCTTGAACAACACAATATTTCCTTTGAAAATATGCCTTCTGGAATTGATACAGTATGTCTTGTAATTTCGGACTCACAGCTAAAACATAAAAAAGATGCTGTAATCGAAGAAATTAGAAGAACATGTAATCCTGATACAATAGAAGTTCATCCAAACTTAGCTATGATTGCAACTGTTGGACGCGGAATGGCTAAACAAATGGGAACAGCTGCAAAAATCTTCACAGCTCTTTCAGATGCCAAGGTAAATATAAGAATGATCGATCAAGGTTCTAGTGAAATGAATATTTTAGTTGGTATTGAAAATGATGATTTTGAAAAAGGAATTACTGCAATTTATAATGCATTTAATTAAAATAGATACAAATAAAAATAGACCACAATATGCTGGTCTATTTTTATTTACGCTGTATTCTTATTAAGCTTTTACTAATCAATTAAAATATTACATAACTTCATCAGTTTTTTTTGCTTTACTTCTGATAAACTCAATTATTATCGGCAATATTGAAATTAATATTATTGCAATTATTACTAATTCAAAGTTATTTTTAACTACTGGAATACTTCCAAAAAAGTATCCTAAAGCTGATACGATTAATACCCATATAACGCCTCCAATTGCATTAAATGAAATAAATTTCTTATAACTCATTTCACCTATTCCTGCCACAAATGGAGCAATTGTTCTTACAATCGGTATAAATCTGGCAAAAATTATTGTTTTACCACCATATTTCTCATAGAATTTATTAGTTTTATCAAGATGTTCTTGTTTTATGAATCTTCCGCTTTTTAAGATTTTATGACCGAAGAGCCTTCCAATTTCATAATTTGATGTATCTCCAAGAATCGCTGAAATCATTAAAATTCCTATGAGCATATATATATTGAGTGCTCCTTCAGCTGCTAATGCTGCTGCCGCAAAAATTAAAGAATCTCCAGGCAAAAATGGTGTTATTACTAATCCTGTTTCTAAGAAAATTATAATAAATAACATCAAATATGTTTCAACTCCATAATTTCCAACAACAGCTGCTAAATACTTATCAAGATGTAAAAATATATCTATTATATTCATTGTTTTCCTCCTATGTGCAAAATACAACATTTTATTTTGTAAAATTATTATTTGCATATGGTTATTATACCTTATTAGCTGACAAAGTAAAATTAAGAATTAATTAAAAATAAACTTTATACTCATTTTTATTTTTTTTATCATTATACAGACCAGACCTGTCATTGGATATTTATTAGCACTTCTATTAAGATTTATTTAATAATATTAATACACAAAAAGCTATAAATAATTTACAGTATACATATTATTCATCATTGAATAATTCTACTAAGAATAAATATAAACTTCTTGTGTATTAATTATAGAATATAATTTTTTAAAATAAATCTGGTAAATCACCACATGTTATATTTACAGGTACTGGATCATTTAATCCAGTTATTGTCGCATCATTAGTATACGAATCATCATCACCAAACTTAACCATATATGTTATTATATAATGTTTATTACTCTCATCATTACCTAGTGTGATATCATATACCTCTTCATTATCTGAATTACTTTCTTGATTAATTCTATTCGTTATATCCACTTCTTTTGGATTTCCTTGAGCATCTATATCATTAAGGTTATATATCTTGAAATTGCTGCTGTTTACTGCTATTGGCTCAAGATTTTTATCCAGCTGTAATTTAACAATCGGATTGCTCCCATATGAGCTAGCCTCAATTCCAAAGGTAGCATACGTTCCTTTTGTTAAATTGCCAAAGCCTGTAGTTATTCCAGATCCTTTATTATATAGTCCATGAATCAAAGTTGGGTTAATTCTTCTCAATGTAAAATCCTGAGTAGGGGAATTACTTTGGAAACTTACATTCATATCTACACTATTACCAGGAGTAATCTCATAGCCATTAATAGGCATCACTTCAACAGTATATTTTCCAGTAACAATATTAATGTTACTGTTGTTATAATTAAATTGGTAGCTATTAGAGCTCATACTAATTGTAGAAATTATCGTTCCAGTGCTATCCTTTAAATTTATAGTAGCTGGTTTACTCAAAGTAGGAGTACCTGTTGTAACTGAACTATCAATAACATTTATCGCTCCCGAAATAGAACCCGTCTTTACTTCAAAACTAATAGGATAATCCTTAGTTATAGTTCTATCCTTACCTCCAACAGTTTGGGTATAGCTTAATTCTCCCAGTATTGTATAATTACCTTCTTTTAATAAGTTGACATTAACACTGCTCGTTTGAGTTACACTTGATGTTCCAGAATCAAAAGTCATATCATCAAAAGAGATTGTTTCACTGGTATTAGTTGTATCCTTAAAACTTAATCCTGAAGAATTATTAGTCAATTTGAGTTTTACCTGGCTAATTTTTCCTACTGATTCACCCGGAACACCTTCTAAATTAATTTTTACTGTTACAGTCTCTCCTTTTAATCCATATGAATTTTCATAAGTTACATTTGAAGTAGGTCCTCCTGTACTGTTCACTTTAAATTCAACATTTTTTACTGTATTGATAGCATCATACTCCAGATCAAGATTTCGTGTCTGATTACCTGTTAGAGTATATTTAACCCCATCTGCTATAAATGATGATTGTTGTAATGTAAATGAATAGCTTCCTGATGATAAACTGCTGTAAGTTTGTATCGTTCCATCAAAGTTAATTGTACTTGGTATCTTATTCTCAGGAGCAGTAACTGAAATTACACCTCCATTTACTAACTGCCCATTATCATCAACTACAGATACCTTTATTACACCATCTTCAACGGCTAATGGGATAGTGTAATTTGGTATTGTAACAGTTGTTCCATTATACACATAAGTTAATGTTCCTGTAACATTTGTATTTACAACATCATTTAATGTTACGTACATTTCTTGATTTTGAACTTTATGATTTGGATTGTTACTTGAATCAAAAGTAACATCACTATAATTTAATAAATTTGGATTTACTGAATACTGGGCCGATGAATTAGGAGTAAACTTAATATTACTTATGGTTCCATTTAAATCTCCAGGATTTGCTGTTGCAGTAAGAGTTATTGCAGCAGTATCACCTTTTAAATATCCAGGTTTATCAGTAGTATAGTTTAAAGATATGGTAGGATCATTTACTAATCTGACTGTTCTTGTTTCAGTTGCCTCAGCACCTAAAGGATCCACAGTATCTATTTCAACTGACATACTTCCACCCATCTGTGAAAAATCATAATTACTCTTATTAAGTAAAACTGGTATTGGAACTCCTTGATTTTGATTTGAATACTGAATAGTTTGTCCAACTACATTTCCACTTGCATTTTTTACCGTTGTTGTAGTAGTAAGCTTATCATTGTCAATATCTGATGGCGTTACCGTAAAGTCAATTTCACTTTGATTTTTTGAAAATGCAGTATTGTTATCTAAATTTGCCACTTGAATAGTAGGTGCATGATTAGCTCCTCTTGAAGCTTTTACCATAGTATTCACAAAAAGCTCCTTCTCATCAGTTGTAAATCCATTACTGTGGCCTGTTCCTGAATAAGTTAAATTTCCTTTTGAATAAGTATAATAATAGTTTCTAGCATCATACTGATTATACCCATTTCCATTAGGTTTTAGTGTATACCATGGAACAACATCTTCATCTTCCAAATTTAGCTGATACCATTGATAATGAGTATCTGCTACTAAAATATCCCCTATAGAAAATGGATACTCATTAATTAATCCATTATTAATTTTATATACACTATTAGAAGCACCGCTGTAAGACCCAGCATTTGAGTTACTATCAAACATTTTGAGTATTCCATCAGTGTTTCCATAAGTAATTTTACTAAGACTACTTGGTACATCATGTGGAATCTGCCTACTTTCATAAGCACCTGTAGTTACATTATACTTACGATAGACATCTGTTTCAGTGGAATTATATTGTGTATCCTTATATCTAGATTGCCCTAAAACATCCCTGAAAGCATGTGTTATATTTTTAGAACTAGTAGTATTAATATCAATATTTGGTAAAATTCTATACGTCAAAGTATCATGAGTAAACATTACACTCTGGCCAGTATTAATAAAGCTCTTAAGTTCTGCAATTGCATTAGGTAATAAATCCTCACTTCCAAAACTGTCCTCAAAACCTAAAATAACCATATCATAATTTCCATTTAATTTTAATTTATCACCAGCCATTGAATTGAAATCACTTACACTTTTCTTGTCTATGTGTATTGTATAATCCCCTACTTGCCCAATTAATGAATTAATACCCTTGTCGGTGCTAAGATCCAATATATTTCCATTTGGTGCTATTTGAAGAACTCTAATAATTGGTTTAGTACCTACAACATCATAATCTGCGTACCCTTGCTCATAAACTTTTACATTATTCTGAGTTACTACTTCTAATTTCCAATCTAAACGTCCTACAAATTCTTTTTGTAAACTATATGATATAGTTCCATTTGCAAGCTGCCCATTTGTTGGCGTAGCAGCCACTGATTTAACTAATTCTTTATCTTTAAACAAACCATCTCCATTAAGATCTAGATATAAATTTACTGTTACAGAATTATCATTTTCTGTATTTAGATTATAAGTAAAATTTATATTCCTATCACTATTAGTTCTCGCAGGCTCTGTGTTAACTGTTAATATAGGCCTATACTTAGGTTTATTAGTTGTTGAAATATACTTATTAACTATATTAGAAACAGTTATATTACTATTACTAGTTTTAATTAAATTACTATTGTTTAAATTCCCGAAATTATTATTAATTTTAGTATTGTTAACGAGTGCTTTAGTATCTATATATGCTAACTGACCTGAATTAATAAACTCTAATATTGGATTAGCTCTCTTGTTGGTAATATCATTTTCACTATAATATTCCACGTATGTGTTATTATCTTTACTTAAAACAGAATTATTTTTCATTCCTAAAGTAGTTCTGTTAATTCCATATACTTCCTTACCAAAAGGAAGATATCCTGGTTCATCATTATTAAATGGAGCTGTATAACTTCCAGAATAATCTCCAATAACAACCACATCATATTTTCCATTTACCTGTTCAACCTTAGATATATATTCTGCCATTGTCATATGGATTACGACAATTTTTTTACCATTTACTTGTTTTACAAAATCTTCTTCACCACTGGTTGCACTAGATTTTTCTGTCAGCTTAAAACTATTAGTCGGTTCAATTTCTAGTATAGTTATAGTATCTCTATTTATTGCTGCTTTTGTTTCTTTAGGATTAATTATAAAACTCGTTATTAATATGGCAAGAACACATACTGCTATTACTGCCCTAGAGAAATATTTACGTTTTTTATTACACATAGAATTCACCTCCTAAAATGTTACCTTTACAGTTAACATTAAACTATTTCCTTTTAAGCTTAAAATATTGATTAATTAGTTTTATTTCTAAAATTAATTGTAAAAGTAATTTCCTGGCTAACATTACTAAATCCTTTTTTCTTTGTTAGTTCAATATCCAAATCTATTGATTTATTACCATTACTAGGAGTCATTTTTAAGCTTTCCAAATCCTCAGAAATAGTCATATTATTATTAACATTAGCACAGCTCGAATCATCTTTATCCTCATTAATTATTAATTTATTTCCGTCCTGCTGTATCTTAAAATACCTAGGTGTATCATCATCCTTGACATATGATTCAATTATTAAACTGTTATCATTGGTTGATATTATAGCTATTCCCTGCATTCCAATATCGCTTATTTTTTCTTGAATTGCTTGTCCTTCGATTTGTAATGTGGATTTAACATCTGAATCAGAAAATACCTTATTACCTGTAGTAAACATAGATCCTGCAATACCTAATACTATTACTGTTATCATCATTGTAATTATGAGCTCCAATAAGGTAAATCCTTTTCTTTTATTGTTCATAGTCAACCCCACCTCCTATTATCTAACAATTTTCCAAAGCTTACTCTCTAAAAAGTTTTTTAAATCATAACTAACAGCTTGTGAATCTGAATTATATGTTTGCGTAATTATTTGCGAACTATCGTCTAACATACTTTGTCCAAACACATTGAAAAATAAATCATGATTTTGTTGTTGTACTATATCAATTACATCTTTACTATAATTTATCACTCCATTTCCAGTAACATTTAAATTACCCTTAGCAATAATACTTCCATAATAGTTAACATTACCATCAATAATCACATTTCCTGTTGTTGCAATTACAGCACTTAGAATATTATCACTATCACCCTTAATTATTTTCTTATTCGTAATTTCATTCCCTTGATCATCATAATACTTTTTATCATTACTAATATCATTACCTTGTACTATTAATGTAATATCTGGTGAATAATTAAATATGCCTTTTTCTCCACTACTATTAATTTGGTCATCTAATTTATACCCTGCATTATCAATTATTGTTTGTGAAAGAGTCATCAAAGAATCAAAGCCAGTTGGAGTTGCATTATAGTCATTTAAAGATGCTGATAAACCAAATTTATAAACCTTACCAGCAAATTCAACTCTTTTACTATTTATAATATTATCGTCGTTTAATTGGTAATTAGATTTAAATACCCTTTTAAAACCATTTGGATCTTCATAAACTATAGCTCCAACTGAGTGTACTTTAGTAGCATCAGCAGGTAAATGAATCCCCCCTGTATCCGGATTTTTTCCATCCCAATAACCAGCAAAATGCGTAGCTTTATTAAATACATTTGTATCCTTTAATAATTGCATAGGATTATAATAATCAAATTGTTCGGCATCATTTAAAGGAACAGAATAAGCTATATAATTTCCTTTAACCGCACCTGATTCTCCTGTTTGATACCCATTGTTACTGCCGTTTTCTCTAGTATCAATATGAGCAGTTCCCATAATATAGGCAGAATTATCAATATTAATCCTTGATGAATCATCAATGGAATTCACAATTATGCTGCTCGAATTTTTCACTTTATCTACTGAAGAATCACCAGTTACTGTATTTCCTTTTAAATCATCATAATTAACATTCTTATCATTAATTCCATAAAAATCATTTATTTCTATTGTCGAATTACTCTTTGCTTTTAAAGCTAAATCATTATCTAATACTACTGCGTTCTTAGCAGTTAAGTCTGCATTATTCGCAACACTATTATCTTTATTTCCAACATACACGTTTCTTCCATATAAATTTCCAATTATAGTTGTATTTGCATAATCCTGAATATTAAACGTATTTCTAGTAATGACATCATTATTAAACGTTACATTGTCACTATTCGCTATAGTTATTCCACCATAATATTTTTCAAAAGTTCTATTATCCGTATTTACAAGTGAAGGATTTTCATTTTGGGAAATTGTCGGATCATTTCCTTCAACAAATATATTTCCGGTTACATTAAAATCATTTGCATTGTTAACATTCATATCTCCATGAATTGTTAATGCTCTATCATCATTAAAAGCTAAATAGTCATGTAGATCTCCACTTTCTTGCTTAGAGAATATATCTTCATAGCTTGGAACTGACATCGTATATGTAGCTTGTATTATTCTTGAATTTTCTCCTACTACGGATGTATTTCCAGCTGATGTTTTAAAATTTGATTTTACTATTATTGTGTATATTAACTTATTGGAATCTATAGATAAACCATCCACCTTCTCATCACACATCCCATTAGATTTAACTGGATTCTCTGGATTTGGTATACCTATTTCTGGAATCCACAATTTGGGATTACTGTTTGCAGGATACTGAACCGTTGCAATATCGTAATCCCCATCTTTATTAGTTATACCTTTAACTTTATCTACATATTGACTATTTTTAATATAATCTCGAAGTGATTTGGTCGGAACACTTTCTTTAACTCCTTTTTTAGGATCTACTGGATCCCCTGCTTCTTGCCAAGGTAATATAAAATTCATAAAGGTTCTTTTAAATTCTTCATCAATAATATCTTCACATTTTTTGTTGTCACTTTTAATATTCTCATCAATTACATTTTGTGGAGTTATATCAGTTCCACTTTTATTATTATTAATTGTTTGCCATTTATAAATATCTTGTTTCAACTTAATGTAATCTCCATTATATCCACTTGTTCCATCATCAATACTATCCTTTGTTAAACTTTGCATTTGCTGTACTTTTAAATTGGCATACTGGGTTGCAGCATCAAAAGTTTTTCCAACAATATTGTATGCAACGTCTATTCCAGAATCTGATGAATATAGGTTTTCCACTCTTTTACTTTCCACAACTCTAGCTTTATAATTACCAGATACCATTGTTAAAGTGGCTGCAGATATTGTAGTTACAAACATACAGGTTGTTACTACTACAATTAAACTATTCCCTCGTTTTTTCCTTTTCATAACCTCACCTCCACATTTTAAACTTTTTTAATTCTTCATTTAATTATTGAATATTTTGATTGTAATAAGCTGTAAATAAATTATTTGTTTCATCATGGGTATTATTTGTTTGATCATCCTTATATTGTGAATAATCCATCAATTCGACTTTAATGTCATACAAACTTCCAATCTTTGCTTTTTGCGGATCTTCTGCCCGATTATTATAATAATTCATCTGACCTTTAAATATTTCTACATCTACATTTAAATCTGGAGAATTAGGCTTTTCAACGTATACATTGGGTATATCTGTTGTTAGATTATATACATTTATTACTACTGGTTTTAGAGTTGAACTTCCTATTTGTTTATAACTATTAAAATTAATACTTATATTAACTTTACCTGAAGTACAC
>JAEZKY010000235.1 GCA_023435985.1 Bacillota bacterium
ATTCTTAGCAATGTAATAAAATTACATAAGATATTGTATATAAATTTGGGAAATAAGGAATAATTTAAATAAAAAATTAATAGAAGGAGAAAGATATGAGGAAAGATAAATTATTAATTTTTAAAGAAAACAAATTAAAAAAAAGGATCAGGAAGAAGGAAGGGTTTACTTTAATTGAATTAATAGCAGTAATAGCTATTATAGGTATTTTAGCAGCCGCATTATTACCTAATGTAAATGGATATATAAAAGAGGCAAAAAAGGTCAAAGTTGTAGATCAATGCAGGAAGGTTGTAATGGCGGTTGAATCTTATAATTTGGCTAGCAGTAGTCCTATATCTAATAGTTCAAGTGTAAGTAGTGTAGAAGCATCAACATCTGGGACATATAAGTATATAAAAGATGTTACATTAGATAAAGTGCCAGGAAACACCACAATTGCACAATGTTATGCGATAGTAAATGGAGCAAAGTTTGATTTGTCAGATGATACAGATGTTTTAAATGCATCATCTATTGTTAGCTAAAATAATTCAAATAGTAATGGCTAATAATTTGAACAATAAAGAAAACATAAATATAGTAAAATGAAAGAATATAAAATAAAAAGTCATAGAATGCGCTAAACAATGATTTTTTATTTGATTTTGCAATTTTAATTTCAAATTTGTTGACTTTACTTTATACATACATTATAATAGTTTTAATTCAAAAATATAAAATATTTAAAAACTTATATATACCTTGAATATGGCAAGGAGTATCTACCGGAAGCCGTAAATTTCCGACTATAAGTGATATTAGTATAGGCTAAATATAGATTTTTATTAGCATATTAACGTCACTTCTGAAGTTAATATGCTTTTTTTATACCATAAAATATGCAATAAAAAAATCAAAAATAAAATAAAATGAAGTAAAAGTTGCAAAAAACAAGGGGGATTTAAAATGGCAAAAATTATTAAGACTGCATATACTTTTGATGATGTATTGCTAGTACCAAACAAATCAGAAATATTACCAAGAGAGGTAAGTACTAAAACCCAATTAACTAAGAGAATTCAGTTGAATATACCTTTAATGAGCGCTGGGATGGATACTGTAACTGAATCGAAGATGGCAATCGCTATGGCAAGAGAAGGCGGAATCGGAATTATACATAAAAATATGACTATTGAAGAGCAGGCAAAAGAAGTTGATAGAGTTAAGAGACAGGAAAATGGAGTTATTACAGATCCTATATTTTTATCACAAGATCATTTAATTCAAGATGCGGAAAATTTAATGTCCCAATATAGAATATCAGGTGTACCAATCACTACTAAAGAAGGAAAGTTAATAGGAATAATTACTAATAGAGATATAATCTTTGAGACAGATTATCAAAGAAAGATCGCGGAGGTAATGACAAAGGAAAATTTAATAACTGCACCGGAGAATACAACAGTAGAGGAAGCTAAAGAAATATTAAAGAAATATAAAGTTGAAAAGCTACCTTTAGTTGATAAAGAGGGATACTTAAAGGGATTAATAACTATGAAGGATATTGAAAAAGTTAGAAAGTTCCCAAATGCAGCCAAAGACAGTAAGGGAAGATTATTATGTGGAGCGGCAGTAGGTGTTACTGGAAATATGATGGAAAGAGTTGAGGCATTGGTCAAAGCTCAAGTTGATGTTGTTACATTGGATACAGCTCACGGACATTCAAAGGGAGTTTTAGATGCAGTTATACAAATTAAAAAAGCATATCCGGAATTACAAGTTATTGCAGGAAATATTGCTACAGCAGAGGCAGCAGAGGATTTAATTAAAGCTGGAGTTGACTGTGTTAAAGTTGGTATAGGACCAGGATCAATTTGTACAACTAGAATAGTTGCAGGAGTTGGAGTTCCTCAATTAACAGCTGTTATGGACTGCGCAGAAGTAGGTAGGAAATATGGAATTCCTGTTATTGCAGACGGTGGACTTAAATACTCTGGAGATATAGTTAAAGCATTAGCTGCTGGGGCTTCGGTTGCAATGCTTGGATCATTATTTGCAGGTTGTGAGGAAGCACCAGGAGAGATGGAAATATATCAAGGAAGAAGTTATAAGGTATATAGAGGAATGGGTTCTTTAGCTGCAATGGAATGTGGATCTAAGGATAGATATTTTCAAGAAGGTAATAAAAAACTAGTCCCAGAAGGTGTTGAAGGAAGAGTAGCATATAAAGGTTCTGTTTCAGATACTATATTCCAACTAATAGGAGGAATTAAATCTGGTCTTGGATATTTAGGTTCAAAGAATCTTGATACTTTATATGAAACAGCTAATTTTGTAGTTCAAACGGCGTCAGGACAAAGAGAAAGTCATCCTCATGATATTAATATAACTAAAGAAGCCCCCAATTATAGTGTAGGACAATAATATTAAGTGCACAGTTTACAATGAACGGCAAAACACTCATGTGAACTGTGCATTACTTAATTTAATTAAGTGACACTAGCTAGTAATTTTCTTAAAGTTTAAATAATAATTTTTTATGTTGAAATTTGTTTTAATTTATTGATAAAAACTCTTATTTAGTTAATAATAGATGTTATAAGAATAGTTTAGGAGGAGAACATGAAAAGAGATTTAGTTTTGGTTGTTGATTTTGGTGGACAATATAATCAATTAATAGCAAGAAGAGTAAGAGAATGCGGTGTATATTGTGAAATTATCCCATATGATTATACTACAGAGAAAATAAAAGCTAAGAATCCCAAAGGTATAATATTTACAGGAGGACCTAATAGTGTTTATGGAAAAGATACTCCAACTGTAGAAAAAGAAGTTTTTGAATTAGGTGTACCGGTACTTGGAATATGTTATGGAGATCAATTAATGGCACATCTACTAGGTGGAAAAGTTGCTACAGCTCCAGTAAGAGAATATGGTAAAACGAATGTAGTTTTAGACAATTCTTCTAAGTTATTTGATGGAATTGAAAAAGAAGGAATTGCTTGGATGAGTCATACTGATTACATATCAGAGGCACCTGAAGGGTTTAAAATAATTGCACATACAGATGTTTGCCCAGTTGCAGCTATGGAAAATGAAGAAAAGAAACTTTATGGAGTTCAATTCCATGCAGAAGTAGAACATACTCAATTTGGTCAAAAAATGTTGGAAAATTTTATACACAATATTTGTGGTTTAGAAAATAGTTGGACTATGGGATCCTTTGCGGAAGAAAAAATAAAAGAAATAAAGGAATTAGTAGGGGATAAAAAAGTGTTATGTGCGCTATCAGGTGGAGTTGATTCATCAGTTGCAGCAATGTTAGTACATAAAGCTATCGGCCATAATTTAACTTGCATTTTCGTCGATCATGGTCTACTTAGAAAAGATGAAGGAGATACTGTTGAAAGAGTATTTAAGAAGGAATTTGATATGAACATTAAGAGAGTTAATGTTGCAGACAGATTCTTAGGAAAACTTGCAGGAGTGTCAGATCCAGAAAAAAAGAGAAAAATTATTGGTGAAGAATTTATAAGAGTTTTTGAAGAAGAGGCTAAAAAAGTTGGTCAAATAGATTATCTTGTTCAAGGAACAATTTATCCAGATATAGTTGAAAGTGGAACTAAAACTTCAGCAACAATAAAATCTCATCACAATGTTGGTGGGCTTCCGGAAGATATGGACTTTAAACTTATAGAGCCATTAAGAGAGCTTTTTAAAGATGAAGTTAGAGCTGTTGGAGAAGAACTAGGAATTCCTCATAAATTAGTATGGAGACAACCATTCCCAGGTCCAGGCCTTGCTATAAGAGTATTAGGTGAAATAACAGAGGAAAAGCTTGAAATAGTAAGAGAAGCTGATGCTATTTTCAGGGAAGAAATTGCAAATGCAAATCTTGACGAAAGCATATGGCAATACTTTGCATGTTTACCTAACATTCGATCAGTTGGAGTTATGGGAGATGAAAGAACATATTCTCATACAGTAGCGCTAAGAGCAGTTACTTCAAGTGATGCAATGACTTCAGAATGGGCAAGAATCCCATATGAAATCTTAGATTTAGTAAGTAGAAGAATTGTAAATGAAGTTAAGGGAGTAAACAGAATTGTTTACGATATAACAAGTAAACCACCAGCAACTATAGAGTGGGAATAAATTTAAAATATGTCGAATAAAATATTTTATAATTAGAAAAAGTTCAACAAAAAAATTAGTGGCTTAGATATTGTCTAAAAAATAGTATCTAAGCTGCTTTTTTGTTATACCTTATAAATAAATGATTTAGATGGTATGAAACATAAAGAATAAAAAATCTTTTATATCGACATAAAAAATGTAAATGAAGCATATTTAAAATAATTACTAAATATAATTAATAAATTATCGATAATAATTACGTGAGAATAATAATGGATTAATATGAAGTGAAAAAAATGTAGAAATATATAGATAATAAGCGTAGTTATAATGAGGAGGATAATATGAAGCGGAAAATTACATTGAATAAGAATAATAATGAATATGTAAGCGGTAGATTAACTATTCCTGTAGCATTATTAGAATCGATAGGGATAAATGAGAAAAATAGGGAGGTAATTCTTAATCTAGAAGATAACAGGTTAATAATAGAAAAGGCTGATAATGATATTTCTAAAGATTTGTCAGAGGAAAACTGGACAGGAATTACTCAAGAAGAAAGAGATTATTTATTACGATAAGATTTACATATTTAATAAGATTTATTACTAAGGAATTATACGGGAAATTAAGCATAAAATCTATGAGATAAAAAGGCATTTACTGAAGTGTAAGTGTCTTTTTTATAGAATAAAATTTATAGAACTTATAGATTAGAAATTTTTTAAATATAAAACAGAGATTTTAAAGGTGTTACTATTATTTTTGCCTAATTGATAGCAAATATAGCAAATCGGCATAATATATTATTAGGTAATTATTAAGATTTCTAAAATTATTTTAGAAAATGTTTTTATTATTAGGAAGTTAATTATATCATATGTGCTATTGCCAATAGAAGTAAGAATGTTGGTGATGAATGCTGAATAAGTGGACTTAAGGATAAATTACAAAGGAGAGAAAAGAATGGAAAACAGAGATGATTGTAATAGAGAATGTATAAATCATGACCAAGATGAATTTGCATGTAAAAAGAGAAGAGGCTGCAATGTTTCTGAACCCCGTAATAAATGCCAGCGTAAACCTGATAACAGAGGAGACCATTTTGCTGAAGCATTAGAAGAAGCTTATAACGAAGGCTATAAAGATGGCTATTGTGATGGGTTTGAAGATGGTCGTGAAAAAGGACAAGAGGAAGCCTATGATGAAGGTTATAAAGATGGATATGAAAAGGCAAAACAAGAAGTTCTAGATTATATAAAGAAAAATAAATCTTGTGGCCATAAATGTTGCTGTTGTAAGTGCTGCTAAGTAAAAACTATATATATATAATAATATTATAAAAAGAGGAGTATATTTTGTATTCCTCTTTTTTAATTGCATAATTTAACATTTGGAGAAGCTATTCTTTATAGAGATTAAAATTGATATGTTAATTAATAAACTATAAAATAAACATATTTAGAAAACGTTTAGATGAGCTTAGGCAGTATAAAATGCGAGTGGACAAATTATTTCTTATCAATGGAAAAATACAGTATTAATTGTTAAAACCATGCGCGATATAATTACATTACGGGAAGGAGGAAGATATAAATAGTAAAAGAATTAGGAGTTATGGATAAGACAAATAAGGATTACATTGAAGATATGTAAACTATAAGAAGGATTTTGAAAAAGAAGGTAAATCAATTCGGGTAGGGATAAATTAATAAGTAATATTTTAATTTTAATGAGTATAATTAGGGATTGATTGTTTTCAAGGAGGCAACAATGAGGCATTTTTATACTGAAAACCGTTCTACAAGAATTTTTAAATTAATTGAACAAAGAAATTCAGTTTCAATTGACACTATTGCAGGAAAATTTGATGTAAGTTCTAAAACAGTTAAAAATGATGTGAAAGACTTAAACAATTTACTAAGAGGATCAGCAGTCATTGATAACAGGCAAGGTTTTTATAAAATTTATATCGTTGATGGTATTAAGTTCAATAAGGTAAAGGAGAGCATATATAACCAGAAGGAATTTTTAAATTCGCCTCAGAGAAGAATGGCATTTATTTTGCACAAACTTATGAATAGTGAAAAACCATATTTAACTGAGGAATTGGCAGATGAAATGAATGTAGGAAGAACTACTGTTATAGGTGATATAAAAAAAATTAGAGATATACTCGAGCATTATAACTTAAATATCGTAGGAAAAACAAATACCGGACTCTCTTTGGAAGGTTCAGAATTAGAAATAAGATTTTTTATCCTTGAAAATCTCTATGAAATGATTTATGAAGATCATGAGTTGGATGTGGATATCATTGAGTTAGTTAAAAATATAATTGGTGAATATCATTTTGATACAACAACTTTCCATTCGGTTATACATTCTCTAACTGTGACTTTAGAAAGATTGTTAAATGGACATGTTATTACGGATATATGTGATAACTATATAGAACTTTTAAAAAGTTGGGAGTTCAACTTAGTGAATACAATATCAGATAAAATTGAGGAAAGACTGCATATTACAATTCCAATTAATGAGAGACTTTTTTTGGTGTTACCTATTATAGGAATGAATACTCCAACTAATACGGAAGGGATTTCACAGCATATTCAGATTACGGAAGAGGTAACAAGCCTAGTATCTGAAATACTCGAATGTATTAAAGAACAAATGGGATTAAATATAGCATTGGTAGATGATATGCGTAAGGATTTTATATATCATATGGCTTTTTTAATTAATCGTTTGAAATACAGTGTTAATATTCACAATCCAATAGTTGATGAAATTAAGGAGAAGTATAGACTGGCTTATAAAATGGCAGAGCTAGCTGGAGATGTAATTCGAAAGCACTTTAACGTAGAAGTGGCACAGGATGAAATAGGGTTTATAGCGGCATACTTTGGGGTTTTTATTTCAGAACAGCAAAGAGAAAAGAGCAAAATATATAAAGTTGCAGTTATATGTGGGACTGGCAGGGTTACTGCAAGGCTAGTTGCTAGCCAGCTAAGAAGTATTTTTGATGCAAATACTGAAATAGATATGTATTCAGACAGTGCGATTGCTGACGAGGCACTAGATAATTATAATTTAGTCTTATCCACTGTACAGACAAATTTTAATACTAATACTCCAGTAATACAACTGGGAAAAATATTTGATGAAGAGGTGTTAAAAAAAAGAATACAAAGTATTAAGTATATAGATAAATTGGACATGCCATCAATGCAGGGAAGGGATTCTATATTACTGAGTATTTTAGATGAAGATACTTTCTTTATTCTTAATAGTAAATTGAGCTACAAAGAAAATATAGATTATATGGTTAATAATTTATATTTAAAAGGTTATGTGGATTATGATTTTAAAGAAAGGATAAGAAAAAGGGAAGAAAAGTCTACAATGAAGTTTAATGACTCTATAGCTTTTCCTCATACAATTAATTACCAAGCTGATCAGCTCGTGATTAGTTTAGGTATATTCCCAGAGGAAATGATGGAGAATAATCAAACAAAATTGGTATTTTTATTAGGACTTCCAGAGGAAACAAATGATGATACAATATTAGTTAAAATTTATGACGAAATTATAGCTATTGCAAATAATAAAAATACTATTGAGACTATTTCTAAGATGAAAAATTACAAAGAATTAATTCTATATTTAACAAAAGAAAATGATATATTCAATTTGTGAATAGGAGGAGCATAATGAATTTTTGGTTTTTGATTATATGTTTTGGAATTGCATTTATATTTCAATATATACTTACATTTATTCAAATGAAGAGTTTTACAGCTCATTATAGTAAACTGCGAAGAAAAGGTAGAGTTGCTATTGGTAAGGTAAAAGGTAGATTTAATGCCGGATGTATTGCTATGTTTGTGATTGATAAAAATGGAATAATACTTGAAGGAAGTTATATGCAAGGGGTAACAGTATTTGCAAGAGTAAAGGAATTAACAGGATTTGAAGGAAAAGACGTTGGAGTATTAACCAAAACAGATTGTGAAAATTTATCAAGGCCATTAGTTAAAGCAGTTTTAGAAGCCTCTTCAAATTATAACGTCATTATGGGCGGTGGCGAAGTTATAGAACCTCCTAGTCCTTTACAAAGATTAGGTGAATTTTTTACAGTTAAAAAATTAAGAGCCCATAATTAGAAAGGAGAAATGTATATGGACGCAATTGTTTATTTTGCAAAAGGATTTATGTATTTGTTTGAAGTTGGAGGAAATACATTTGTTAGCTGGGTAACAGGAATTATTCCTAGAGTATTATTACTTTTAATTTTTATGAACTCAATAATTGCTTTTATTGGACAAGACAAGATTGATAGATTTGCAAAGTTTGCATCTAAAAATGTTATATTGGCGTATGGTATTTTGCCATTCTTATCAGCTTTTATGTTAGGAAATCCAATGGCATTATCAATGGGGAAATTTCTTCCTGAAAGAATGAAACCAAGTTACTATGCATCAGCTTCTTATCACTGTCACACAAATAGTGGAATCTTTCCTCACATTAATGTAGGTGAAATATTTATTTATCTAGGTATTGCAAACGGTATCACAACTCTTGGGCTTGACCCAACAGCTTTAGGGCTCCGCTATTTATTAGTAGGTTTAGTAATGAACTTTTTTGCAGGCTGGGTAACTGATTTTACTACTAAGATTGTTATGAAGCAGCAAGGTATTGAATTAAGCAATCAACTTGAAGCAAATTAGTTAGGAGGTAATTAACATGGAGAAATATAACGCAATTAAAATTGTAAAAGGTGCCGGTGGATTTGGCGGCCCACTTACAGTAAAGCCAGAAGAAGGAAGAGATACCTTACTATATATTACAGGTGGTGGAGCTGAGCCGGAAATTGTAGAAAAAATAGTTAATTTAGCAGGATGTAAAGCGGTAAATGGATTTAAAACAGCTGTACCGGAAGAACAAATTTTCTTAGTTATTATTGACTGTGGTGGAACACTTCGCTGCGGAATATATCCTCAAAAGAGAATTCCTACAATTAATGTCATGCCTGTAGGTAAGAGTGGTCCTTTAGCAAAATTCATTACAGAAGATATTTATGTATCTGCAGTTGGTCTAAATCAGATTTCTTTAGCAGATTCAGGTGCAGAAGCTATAAAGACTGAAACTGTAGCAGCACCAGCATCAGAAAAAAGAGAATTTAAATATAGTGCAGATAAAAAGGTATCACAAAGTTTAGCTGAAAACAGTAAATCTAGCATCATTCAAAAGATTGGTATGGGAGCAGGGAAAGTTGTAAATACCTTATATCAATCAGGTCGTGATGCTGTTCAGTCAATGATTACAACAATACTGCCATTTATGGGTTTTGTTGCAATGCTCATAGGAATTATACAAGGTTCGGGATTTGGTAACTGGTTTGCTAAGATATTAATTCCACTAGCAGGGAATGGGATTGGACTTATGATACTTGGGTTTATATGCTCTATTCCATTATTATCAGCATTGTTAGGACCAGGTGCCGTTATTGCACAAATTATAGGTACTTTAATCGGAGTTGAAATAGGTAAAGGGACTATTCCGCCAAGCTTAGCACTGCCTGCATTATTTGCTATTAATACACAATGTGCATGTGACTTTATACCAGTAGGTTTAGGTTTAGCAGAAGCAGAACCTGAAACTGTAGAGGTTGGTGTTCCATCTGTATTATACTCACGTTTTATGATTGGTGTGCCTAGAGTAGTTGTTGCATGGATTGCAAGCATAGGATTATATCAATAAATTATAAATTAAATTAATTGTGATTGATAGCTTTTTATAAGCGCTCAATCACAATTAGTTTTCAATAAAAGAAATAATTATATTTTGAAGGAGCGAAAACATTTATGAGTAGTAAGATAATCTATAAAAATAAAGTAAAAGCGCTAGGAGATTTAGCAGAAACATTCTTAGATGAAGGAATAATTATATTTTTTGGAGACAATGCACCAGATACACTAGCAGATTACTGTTACTCTATTGATATAAATAAGGTTGAAGAGACAATAAAATCAGGACAAACTTTAATGCTTGATGGTATAGGTTTTAAAATTACAGCTGTTGGTGATGTAGTAGAAAAAAATTTGGTAAATTTAGGACATATTACGGTTGCATTCAATGGCTCAACAGAGCCTACATTATCGGGAACAATATGTGTCGAAAAGAAGAAAATACCGAGCGTAAAAATTGGAAGCGAGATTAGTATAGTAGTGTAATTAGTAATTTTTTAATTTTATGAGATGTTAAATAAGTTAATAATGATTTTAGAATTATAGTTTAATGTTTTGTAAATGTATTTAGGAGGAATTTTTTATGGAAAATACATGGCTTAATTTAGGTGGAAAAACAGCAATAATAACAGGAGGGGCATCTGGTATTGGAAAAGCAGTAGCACAGGAATTCTTAAACAATGGTGCAAATGTAGTAGTTTGTGATATGAATCCAGATAGACCAGAATTTGATGAAGAATATGGAAATGTAGAATATATAGTTACTAATGTTGCAAGTAAACAAAGTGTGGAAGAAATGATTGAAAAAACTAAGGGAAGGTTTGGAAGAATTGATATAATTGTAAATAATGCAGGTATTAATGTTCCGAGATTATTAGTGGATTCTAAAGAGGCAAATGGAAAGTTTGAATTAGATGAAGGCGTTTGGGATAAAGTTATGAATGTAAATTTAAAAGGCGTATTTTTCTGTTCACAAGTAGTAGCAAGGGAAATGGTGAAACAAGGAGGGGGAGTTATTA
>JAEZKY010000246.1 GCA_023435985.1 Bacillota bacterium
TGCTAATGATTTAAAAGTAGATGAAAAGAGCATAACTGGAGAAGCTTTTTATAAAGAAAAATTTGAAACAAAAATAATAGGAAGTATTTCTTCCCTTACGGAGATGAAAAATGTATTATTTAAGGGATCTGCAATAAAGTCAGGAAGTGGACTTGGAATAGTTATTTCTGTTGGAAACTCCAGTCAATTAGGAAGAATGCTTGCCATGCTTACATATGCAAGTAATAGGAAACATAATTTTGGAAAAATGATATCTAAGTTTTTAGAGAAATATCTATTAACATATTTTATAGGCATTGTACTTATAGGTTCATATTTTGTATATTCAGGACAGGATGCTCAAGGAAATTACATATCTATAGCATTATTTGCACTTGGATTTTTCCCAGTTACAATAATTGCTAAGCTTGTTTTTAAAAATGTAGTTAAGAACTTTTTAAATGAGAATATTGAGATAATTAATTTTTCAGTATTTAATTTAGTGAAAGATATAAATATTTTATTTTTGGATAAAGTTGGAGCAATAAGTAAAAAAGAAATGATTGTAAAAAAATTATTTATTAATAATGCTTTAGTGTCAACTAGTGATCCATATGTGAAAGAGATAACTTTTGATAGAATAGTTGAAATATCATTAATATGTAATAATGCAGTTTATAATATAGACGATGAAATTGGTGGAAAAGGTGAATTAGACGAACTTGCTTTTTTAGATTATGCTGCTAAAAAGAAAATATATAAAGCATCCATTGATAGTAAGAACTCAAAGATTCTGGAGATACCTATGGATTCGGATAAGAGGTTTTTGACTGTTGTATCTAGAGTTAACAAAAGATACAGAGCTAATACAAGAGGAAATGTTGATGCGGTTTTAGAACAATGTACTTACATTATGATTGAGGGTGTAGAAAAAGAACTTACAGAGGAATATAAGTCTAGAATAAAAGAAATAGATATGAGTTTATCTATTGAAGGGCTTATAACTCAAGGTTTTGCATACAGAAACTTTAATTATGAGCCGTCTAGGTCTGAAAATATAGAAAGCCACATGGTTTTTGTAGGAATAATAGGACTTGAAAATCCACTTGAGGAGAGCCTTGAAGAAAGTATAAATAGAATTAAGGATAAAGCAATAGTTCCAATTTTATTTACTGAAGAAAGTAAATTAAGTGCTATAACAAATGCAAAAAAAGCAAATATAATAAAAAATAAAAATCAGGTAGTAGCAGGAATAGAACTAGATTCTTTAAATCAACAGGAGCTTAAAGACCTCCTTTGCAGAGTAAGAGTATTTTGCAGGGTAAATCCTGAAATTAAGTCTAAAATAGTTTCGTTATTCATTAGAGATGGTCATAGCGTTGCAACCACAGGAGAAACTTTAGGAGACCTACCAGCTCTTAATTTATCTAATGTAGGAATAGGAAAGGGAAAAGCCTCGTCAATAGTGAAGAAAGTAGCTGATGTGTATATTCAAGAGAATTATTTGGACGGTTTTTTCAAAATAAGAGATTTTTCTAAGGCTTTCGCTAGAAATATAGATAGAGGCTTCAAAATATATTTTATGACTATTTTTGCAGAACTTTTAGTTTTAATAGGAAGCTTAATAATGGGACAAACCGCAGATTTAGATTTATGGAATGTTTTAATTATAAATGGAATTTTATTTATCCCGTTATCTCTGATGATTTTATTAAAAGACGGACGAGAAATTAGCACTAATGAGATGATATTTAGAGGATTAGTATTAAGTATAATAACGATGATTTCAATTTATAGGGTTGATGATAAAGAAGGAGCAATAGTACCTTTAGTTATTTTGTCTATAGGAGCTCTGCTGTTTACATTTTTTAATGGAAGTATTTCTATAAGAAGAAAGTCTCGTGAACTAATTATGGGATTAATAGCATTATTAATAATCATTATAGGATCAGTTGGTGTTATTTTAATTAATAATTTTATTCCAAGAGATATAATTTTTTTTGAATTGACAGTTTCAATAATATTTTTGATTATTTTTGAAATTTTAGCTAGAAAATGGCAAAACTCATTAATGAGGTGAGTAAATGTCTTATAAAAAAATAAGCGAAGTAGGAAACCCATTAGTATATGTTTTTTTATCATTAATGGTTGGCTGTATTTATTATGGAATAAATAAAGAATTAAGGGGGCTTGCAATATTTATTGTGGCTTCCTTTTTTATTTGCATGTTTTATTATTGTGGACCCAGCTTCAGCTGCATTATGATTATATTTTTTATAATAGGAGTTTTAATCAATTATTCATATTATAAAATTCCAAATGAAATAAATAATGAAGTAAGGATAATAAAGGTAAGCAGCTTTAGTATTCAAGGAGAATTTGAAGGAAAGAGCATCACAATAAAAACTAACAGAAAAGATTTAAAGGTAGGAGAGAAATACAAAGTTGCAGGTAAGATTAATAAAATACAGGATAAAAGCAATGGAATTGTTGGAGAGGTTGAACCACAATTTATAACAAAAACAACTGATGATCTTATAACCAAACTTTATAATACCAAGAGAAATATATACTATAGATTAAAAGAAAATTTGGGAGAACGAAAAGCTGGATTAATATCATCAATTGCTTTTGGATATTCTGATTATTTAGATGCAGAAGATAAAGATGATATGAATAATTTAGGAATTATACATAGCATAAGCGTTTCAGGTTTACATGTAGTTATAATATATGGTTTTTTTAGAATTTTTCTAGGCAGCAAACTAGGAATTATTTTGACAGGGGCATATGTTATATTTACAGGCAGCAGTTATTCTAGTATAAGAGCCTTTATAATGCTTACCTGCGTTGAGGGTGCAGGCATGTTAAAAAGAAATAAGAATTCGGTTTCTGCATTATGTTTCTCAGCTATAATTTTAATTATTTATCAGCCTTATTGTATTTTCAATATATCCTTTCAGCTGTCGTACGTGGCCACTCTCGGAATAATAATGTATGATAGAAAATTAAATGAAAAACTCTATAAAATACCTGATAAATTAAGAGAATCATTAAGTTTGGCATTAAGTGCTCAAGTATTTACTTTGCCATTTTTGATATTGATATTTAAGAATTTTTCTGTAAATTTCATTGTGGGAAATTTGTTTTTAGCACCTTTTGTTGATCTTATGGTTATCACAGGAAATATATTGGTAATCACATATATTTGGCCTAAAATATTTGATTTCTGCAGCTACCTAAATTTATATATAATAAAAGCTTTTGATTGGACATTAGATATTATTGATAAAATCTCACTGCCAATGTTTTATGGAAATGAATATGTGGTATTATTCTATTTCTTTGTAATGCTAAGTTTCTATTTCGTAAGGAAAGGGTATAGAAGTTTTATTTACATTCCTCTTATATCAATTCTTGCAATAGCTATTCAGATATATAGTCCGATTTTAAACATTTCATATTATAAGGAAGGCGCCATACTAATTAGTTATAGGGGGGAAAGAGTACTTCTGGCTAATAAAAATCAAATCGACATAAAGAAATTATCAGAAGCTGCTTTTGCAACTGAATACTATAGGGAAGAAAAATTAATTAAGATAAAGGATATAGGAATTATTAAATCTCAAGGGAAAAATTATATCTTAGAAACACCTGAGAAAAAATATTTATTAAAAATGACAAGTACTGAGAAGGAATCTAAAGAGTATGATATAATAAATTTTAAAGATGCGCCCATTAATAGAATATTTGTAATAAATGGGAAAGCAGTATAGAAAAAATTATGAGTTATAAGTTTAGGAAAAGCCGGAGGCTTTTCTTCCTTAACTCTTAACTTATAACTTTTAACTCATAACTGAAATAAGTGTTGTTTGAGAGGAAAATTAAAGTGATTAATTATGAAGTTTATGAAAAAGAAATTGAAAGAGGTAACTTAAAGAATGGATATGTCTTTTGTGGATTAGATGAAGAACTCATTAAAGATGGGATAAACTTAATTACCAAAAGAGAGGTACCAGAAGAATTAGCAGAACTTAATCTGATTAGAATAGATGGAATGAATACAAGTTTTGAGGATATTGTGAATGCTTGTGAAACAATGCCATTTATGGGGGAGAAAAAAGTCGTCCTTATATATAGAGCAAGTTTCCTGCAGGAAAAAAGTGATTCGACAGGTACTAAAATATATAATGAGCTTAAAAAATACATATCGGATTTGCCCCCATATACTATTTTAATCATGTATTATTTGTTAAACGATAAAAGAGAAAGACCTAATAAGAATAGAAAATTAGCCACCATTGAAAAATCATTAAGTGTAGTTCATTGTGATAAATTAAAGAAGGATAAATATTTAAAAAAAGTTTCTGATATATTTAAAGATAAAGGAAAAACAATTGGTCGGGTTGAATTAATGTATTTTTGTGAAAAGGTACAGAATAATTTTGATATTATAAAAAGAGAAATTGATAAGCTTATCTCATATTGTGAAGGCAGAGAAATAAAAAAAGAGGATATTAATTTACTTATTTTAAATTCCAGTGAAGATGATATTTTTGATTTGGTAGAATTAATAGCCATGAAAAAAGTTGATAAAGCTATAGATATAATGAAGGAAATTTTATATAAGTCAGATCAGAACATGCTGATAATAAGCGCAATTCAAAAGCATTTTTTAAGATTATACGAAATAAAAATAAAAACAATGAATGGAAAAAGAGTAGAAGATATAGTGTCGGACTATAAATTACCTCAATTTGTATGCGAAAAATTAATGGGTCAGGCTAGCAAGTTTACTCAAAGGCAGCTAGCAGAATTAGTTAAGCTATGCGTAAGCACTGAAACAAAACTAAAATCAACAGGTATAGATAAGACTATGGAAATGGAATTCCTGCTTATAAATACACTTACTGTTAAGAAGTAATATATTATAAGAAATAATGGTGAGAAAATTCTATTTGCTATTACTAAAAAAAATTTAATATTAATAATAAAAATAACCCATCTATATTAGATGGGTTTAAGATTATGCCATAGTGTTTAACTTTGCAGCTAATCTTGATTTCTTTCTAGCAGCCATGTTTTTATGGACAACTCCTTTAGTAGTAGCCATATCTAGTGACTTAACAACTGATGTATATAAAGCTTTAGCTTCTTCATTATTCTTAGCTTCTACAGCAGTTTCAAACTTCTTTATAGCAGTCTTTAAAGCAGACTTAACCATTCTGTTCTTTAAAGTCTTAGTTTCAGTAACTTTAATTCTCTTCTTTGCTGATTTTATATTTGCCATTCTTAGTTCACCCCCTTAGATTTTTATAGGGTCTCTGCAGTTTTTGGGGAAATCTGCGTACGAGTTCATATTCAACAAACCTTATTATAACATCACAAGTTATGTAATTCAAGTATTAAATCTAAAGAAAAAGGAAAAATAATACTAACTAAATTTATAATGAGGTGTTAATTATGATCAATGTTAGAACAGATTTGGTACTTGAAGCAAGAGACATTTATAAAGAAAGCCATAAAGGTGAAAAAGATATTGATGGTATAGAAGTTATTGAAGAAAGTGAAAAAGATATCAAGGTAACTACTGTAAAAATAAAAAATGATGAAGGAGCTGAAAAACTTGGAAAACCGAAAGGTAATTATATAACAGTAGATATGCCAGAGTTTACGGCTTACGATGGTGAGACTATGGATAGAGTTTCACAGGTACTATCAGAAGTTTTAGGAAGGTTAATTAAGGTTGACACTGAAAAGACGGTGTTAATTGTTGGACTTGGAAATTGGCAGGTAACACCGGATGCCTTAGGACCTAAGGTTACAGAAAAAATAATGGTGACAAGACATTTACAGACAGTAATGCCTGAAGCAATTGATGATTCGGTAAGACCAGTCTGTTCAGTGGCACCAGGAGTGTTAGGAGTAACAGGCATTGAAACTGTGGAAATAATTAAAGGAGTTGTGGAAAAAGTTAAACCTGATTTGGTAATATGTATAGATGCATTAGCAGCAAGAAAGGTTGAAAGAGTAAATGCAACAATTCAGATTGGTGACACTGGAATATCTCCAGGTGCTGGAGTAGGTAATAATAGAAAGCAGATAAATGAGGAAAACTTAGGTGTTAAGGTTATTGCTATAGGAGTGCCAACAGTAGTGGATGCGACTACAATTGCTAATGATACAATAGATTCGGTTATAGATTCTTTAATCAGTAATTCGTCAAGTGGTGGAGATTTTTATAAAATGTTAAAATCTCTTGATAAATATGAAAAAGAAAAGCTTATTAGAGAAATAATGTCATCAAAAACTGGTATGGATATGATTGTTACACCTAAAGAGATAGATTTAGTCATTAATTCGCTATCAAAAATAATAGCTAATGGCATAAATATGGCAGTGCAACCTAATATGAATATGGAGGAAATCAATAAGTTTATAGGTTAATTCACTCAGTTTACAATTTACAGTTGATGAGAAAAGCTGAAGGGCTTTTCTTAAAAATTGTTTTTTGGCGGGTCCCTTTAGGCTCGCCTTTTTGTTATGTTTTTTCTTGTTATATAAAAAATTATTGGAGATTTACAGGCTATTAAAAATAAATATATTAAGGTAATTAATTAAAAATTAAATCAGAATAATTATGTAAATTGATTAATATAAATATAAAAGAAATACAAGGGGGGATCAAGTTGGCATACATTAGTGGAAGAAAAAAAGGTGAAATTAGTAGAAGAATAAAGCTGAAATCAAATACTAGTATAGGAATAATAGTATTAATTTTAATTATAAGTATATTATTTATAAGAGTTGGAAATGTCTTGAAAAATAGCAAAGAGAGAGGGGCATTTGCTTATGTGCAGCTATTAAATCTAGGAGCTCCAATAGTAGAATCTCAAATTTATGATGAAGGAACATATGCGGAAAATAAGCTTTCATTAAGTAATGTATGCTTACAGGTTTTTGGTTTGAATAATTTGAGCTATAAAGGGATAATTCAAAATGAAGTTAGCTATTTTACGGATGTAGATAGTGGAAGTACTAGCAAACCAGATTCTACATTTAGTTTATTTCAGATAAGCGATGATAGTATATCAAAGGTACCAGTTAATAATACTGATAGTACAAATTCAAAAATTTATGATCCAAGCCTAAAAAAGAAATTGGATGAATCAAAGCCAGAAGTACTAATATATCATAGCCATACCACTGAAAATTACAATGCCTCAGAACCTGAAAGTTTAAATGAAGATACTAACGTGGTGGGAGTAGGAGATGTTCTTACTGACGAACTTGAAAAGAATTATGGCATATCAGTAATTCATGATAAAACCAATCACTGTATTTCATATAACGATAGTTATACAAGATCTGGCGAAACTGTAGATAAATATTTAAAAGAATATGGGGATTTCAAAATGCTTATAGATTTGCATAGAGATTCTGTGGAGGATAAATCTGCAACAACAACAGAAGTAGATGGAATGAGTGCATCTAAAATAATGTTTGTAGATGCAGAAAATAGCACAAGATATGCAAAAAATAAAGAACTTACAGAAAAAGTATTCAATAAAACAGCGGAATTGTTTCCGACTCTGCCAATAAAAATATTAACATATCATAGAGGTAAGAATGCATTTAATCAGGATAAAAGTGATGGATGTTTACTTTTTGAAATAGGGTCTCATACTAATACACCTGAAGAATCAAAGGTCACAGCGCAATGTATGGCGAGAGTAATTGCAGAAGTTTTAAATAAAAAATAAAATTTTAGTAGCTTATCTAAGAAACAAAGTTGTGATTTTACCATATGCCTCATTTAAGTAATAAGTATATTAATATATTTGATTATTTTGTAAAATATAGTTTTGTAAAATTTTTATTAATATATAGGAAGGAGAAAATATGAATATATAAATTCTACAACTTAATGAACAAAGTTATCTTTAGAGATTTAATAGCAGATATTATATGTATGTTATAATTGACCTATAGTGGTAAAAAGAAATTAATAACATTAAGAAAATATTTAATTAAGGAGAAATGCTATTATGTCTACTATTAAAGATATAGCAAAAAGGGCAGGTGTTTCAATATCTACGGTTTCAAATGCTTTGAATGGCATGGGGAATGTAGGAGAGGAAACTAAAAATAAGATACTTCAGATTGCAAAAGAAATTAACTATATTCCAAATATAAATGCAAAGTTATTAAGAAATAGGAAAACAAATAATATTGGACTTTTTTTGCCTAATGTTATTGGCCAGTTTTATTATATGTTGATTCAAGCTATGTATGCTGTATGTAAGCGTGAAAAATATGCTTTAAAGATTTTTGTATGCGATTTTAAGCGAGGAGAAAAACTTACATCAAGCATTTTATCATCTAATATTGATGGAGCAGTTATTTTGCATGAGGGATTTGAAGATTGTCAGTTAAAATTTTTAAAAGATCAAGCAATGAAATTTGTATTTTTAGATAAGAATATGTGTAGTGATAATATTTCTAGTATATTAATTAATAATGAGCAAGGAATAATTCAGGGAGTTGATTATTTAATTTCATCTAAGCATAAAAAAATTGCATATATGCGTGGAACAAATAATTATGATAGTATTGTCAGGTTTAATGCATTTAAGAAAGCTATGAATAAATATTCTATGAAAATTGATGAGAGCTTAATCTTATCTGGATATTTTGAAGAAGCTGCTGCCTATAATGCTATAAGAGCAGCTTTTTTACATAGAGTTGAATTTCCAGATGCAATTTTATGTGAAAATGATGATATGGCACGAGGATGTATTCAAGCTTTAAATGATTTAAATAAGAGAGTGCCTGAAGATGTAAGTATTATTGGTTTTGATGATACTGACTTTTCTAAGCACTGCAATCCTCCTCTTACGACAATTCATAGTCCTATTAATGAATTAGGTGAAAAGGCTGTGCAAGAGATTCTCCGTTTACTTAAGCCTAATGAAACAGGTCTAATGCATGTACTTAATACAAGATTAGTTATAAGAAATTCGTGTATATTTCGAGAAAATGATTTTGATAATAAATACTAAATTTCCAATATATTCTTGTAAAACGTTTCTCTAAGTGTTATACTTATAGTATAACGTATACAGCATTACTAGTTAAAGTCAGAATGTCTATTCAATTAGTTCCATTATAATTCTAAGCTATAGCTCGTAAAGAAAATATATTCTGTCATGAGGATATATTGCAATTTTAGTAAAACGTTTTACTAAGGCTTTTGTGAATTATAGTAAAGAATTATCCCATGAAATCATATTGATAATGTTTAAGCAGCAAAAGAATATCATCAAATTTTCATAGTTTATTAAGGAAAATCAATACAGAAAATAAAATTATTAAATTGGAAGGAGTGAGCATGATATCAGAATTATCTAATTATTTTCTTAATAAGACTATGGACAAACTACAGCCTTATACTGCGTGAAAATTGTCAGTTTGATAATATAAAATGAGGGGTGTAATAAATGCTAAAACTTAGAGAAATTATGTACAGTTATGCAAAAAGAACTTTAAAGTTTAAACCTTATGTTACAAAAACCTTAGCGTGTATATCTATGATATTAGGAATAATGCTTATACCTAATGCTGCATCGGCTGCAGTACCTAGTGGGCGCCAAATTACAAATAGTGATTTTTTGACTTCTTCAGGAGGCTATTTAAAAGATACTTCAGGAAATGTCGTTGCTCTAAGAGGAGTAAATGCAGGAGGGTGGTTACTTCAAGAATCTTGGATGTGTCCAGTAAATGGTGCAAATAGAGCTTGGGCTAATCTTGATACCATTAATGCGATGAAAAAACGTGGATTTACTGATGAGCAAATTCAAACTTTATTTAATACATATCAAAGTAACTGGCTTACAACAACTGATCTTGATAATCTTAAGGCGATGAATGTAAATCTACTTCGCGTGCCTTTTTGGTATAGGAATTTTATGAAGGATGAAAATGGTACTTGGATAACTGGAGATGATCTTAATAGTAATCCAGGAATTCAAAAGTTAGACTGGGTCATTTCAGAATGTGGCAAACGTGGAATTTATGTAATATTGGATTTTCATGGAACACCAGGTGGTCAAAGTATGGATCATAGTACTGGAACTCTTATGAAAAATGAGTTGTATGATAGTTCTAAAAATCGTCAAATTATGGCTGATGTATGGACTAAAATTGCATCACGTTATAAGGATAGTCCAGTAGTTGCAGCTTATGATATTATGAATGAACCTCAAAATAATGGAGGATATACTGGGGCAAATGCATGGGCTCCTGGAAGTAATGATGCTTTAACTAGAACATTTAGTGTTTATGATCAAATGTACAAGACAATTCGTGCGGCTGATTCTAAACATGTTATTACTATGGAAGCCATTTGGGATAGAAATTGTCTTCCTGATCCAGCAACATATGGATGGAATAATTTAATGTATCAAATGCATGTGTATGATACTACTATAGATAAGATAGATCAACGAGTTAGCGACCTTAAATACTATCAATCTCAATATGGAGTAGCAGTTTATGCAGGTGAATTTAACTGTGATCCAAATGAAGAATATGCAATGACTAAGTTTGATAATGCAGGTATCAACTGGAGTACTTGGGCC